>JAUIME010000791.1 GCA_030433195.1 bacterium | reverse complement strand
GGCATCCTACAACCCGATTTTCGATCCGGGCGGCAAGCCTTTCAAGGTCGTCAAATATGCATCCGATATCACCGGAAGCGTCCTTCAGCGTCAGGAGGCACAGCGGGTCGCGAAGCAGATCGACGCGAATCTCGACGCCATCGTCAAGAACGTCGAGGATCGACGCGACACCATGGTGGTGATCTTGGCCGGCTACCCGAAGGAAATGGCAGAACTCGTGGGTGCCAACCCGGGATCCGTGAACTACGCCGGGAGCCAAGAGCGGGCGTGTGAGCGGGCGGGAATCGGTTACCGGCTCGTCCGCCTCGACGAGAAGACGACCCTGCCCGAGCTCGTGGCGTGCATCGCCGATCTTTCGGCCGATCCGGAAGTGTCGGGCATCATGCTCCATCGCCCCTTGCCCGAGCACCTCGAGGGCGAGCACGTGCCGACGCTCATCCCGCCGCACGTCGACGTCGAGGGGATGCACCCCGAGAACCTCGGGCGGCTCATCTACCGCAGCGGCGGCCTCCCGCCCTGCACGGCGATGGCCGCCGTCGAACTCCTCTCCTCGACGGGGGTCCCGATCGAAGGAAGCGAAGTCGTCGTCGTCGGGCACAGCGAGATCGTGGGCAAACCCATCGCGCTGTGGATGCTCAACCGCCTCGCGACGACGACCGTGTGCCATCACGCCACGCGCGACCTCGCCGAGCACACGCGCCGCGCCGACATCCTCTTCGTCGCGGTCGGCAAACCCGGACTCATCCGCGGCGACATGGTGCGCGAAGGAGCCGTCGTCATCGACATCGGCATCAACCGCGTCCGGGTCGAGACGCCCGACGGCAAGAAGAAGTGGAAGACGGTCGGCGACGTCGACGAAGCCTCCGTGTCGCCCGTCGCCGGGTTCCTGACGCCGGTACCGGGCGGGGTCGGGCCGGTGACCGTCTCGATGCTGCTGCAGAACACGGTCGATGCGGCGCTTCGCGCGGCCGGCCTCGGCGACAAGGCGTAGAGGCGCGGTCGCGCTCGCGGTTCAGCAGATCCGGCTGACCACGAACTCGAGGATCTCGACGAGCGCCTTGCGGTAAGGCGTTTCGGGTAGCGTCTCGAGACACGCGCGCGCTCTCGCCGTCCACTCGCGCGCGCGGCCGTACGCGTACTCCACCGAATCGGTTTCGGCGAGGAACGCGCGAATCGCGACGTCACGCTCGGCGCCGATCGGCTGCGCGAACGCTTCTCGGAACGCTTGGCCGCGCTCTTCGCTCGCGGTGCGCAAGAAGTGAATGAACGGCAGCGTCGTCATGCCGTGCGCGACGTCGTTGCCGAGCGACTTGCCCATGTCGCCTTCGGCGCCCACGAGATCGAGGCAATCGTCCACGACCTGGAACGCGAGGCCCATGCATCGCGCGAACTCGCGAAGGGCTTCCTCGCGCGTTTCGTCGGCACCGGACAACCGCGCCGCGAGCCCGCATCCGACCTCGAACAACACGGCCGTCTTCTTCTCGATGACGTCGAGGTATTCGTCTTCGTCGAGTCCGAGGTCGTGTCGAAGCGTGATCTCGAGCATTTCGCCGAGACACAAGTCACGGCACAGGAGCGACACTTCGCGTCCGACCTGCGCGTCTTCGAGCTCGACCGCGATGCGGAACGACTCGGAGAACAGAAAATCACCGAGCAGCACGGCCGTTTCGTTGCCGAAGCGCGTGTTGACGCTCTCGACGTTGCGGCGGACGTCGGCCTCGTCGATGATGTCGTCGTGAATCAGCGTCGCGGTATGCAGAACCTCGAGCACGACCGCGAGCTTCACGTGCTCGGGCGTGAGCTTCCCGCACGCGAGCCCCGTCAACAACACGATCGCCGGACGCATGCGCTTGCCGCGGTAGCCCGCGATGTAGCGCAGCAGCTCGTCGACGCCCTTGTATCCCGAACGATACAGCGCATCGAGGTCTCTCTCGACCTGCACCATCGGCTCGCGGATGAGTTCGAACAACGGCGCGAGCGCAGCCGCCGACGGGCGTCCGCTCGGGTTGCCGCTCGCCGGGCTGTCACTCCTACGCGTGTCACTCGTACCGGTACCACTCATGACCTTGCGTCTCCCTTGACCGTGTCCCAATCGGATCGTGTCCGGATCGAACGCGGTCGTCATGCGTTCGTCATGCCTTCGCCGGATGCTCCCGACCCGCGCGCGCGGAATCGACTCCGATGCTTCGCCCACCATTCGGCCCACCGCTCGGCATCCGCACCGAACGTCTGCCCCGTCATCGATTCGAGCTTCTCGACGGCATGTCGCCGCGCCGAAGCGTTCGACGTACCGAGCCCGCCGATCAAGAGGTCGACGACCTCGCGATCGCGGCGATAGTCGACACCGTACACGAACTGATTGAGCGCCTCGAGCGTGTCGACCGTGAGCTGACGCGTGCGCGCTTTGTCGCGCGTGAGCAACGCGATGTACAAGAACTGAAATCCGATGACGACACACAGAATCGTCGACGCGCCGAACCGCTCCTCGAGCACCGTCCAACCGAGGAGATCGGGAAGGAGCACCGGGACGACGAGGAAGTACAAGCCGGCGACGTAGAGCGTCACGACCGTGAGTCGGTCC
>JAUIME010000790.1 GCA_030433195.1 bacterium | reverse complement strand
AGCGCTCGACTATCTCGTGAAACCCGTCGATGCCGATCGTTTCGAGGCAACGCTCGCGCGGGCCAAGGAGCGCATCGAGACGCGCCGTCTCGCGGCGAGCGATCGCGGGCGGTCGTCGGCACCCGAGCGCGTTTCGTTCGAAGCGGGCGGCCGCGCGATCTGGCTCGACCCGGCGACGATCGACTGGATCGAGGCCTCGGACCACTACCTGCTGATCCACACGCACACGCGCTCGCACTTCGTTCGCTACACGCTCGCCGCGGCCGAGCGAATCCTCGCGCCGCATGGGTTTCTGCGCGTCCATCGCGGGGCGCTCGTGAACCCGCTCGCCATCGAGTCCCGCGAATCGGCGGGCGACGGCCGCGCGACGCTCACGCTGCGCGAAGGCGTCACGCTGCACGTCAGCCGCCGCCGGTGGCCGGCGCTTCGCGAGCTTCTTGAGAAAGGCCCTCCCACAAGGGATAATCCGGCCCTTCCGCCGCCTTGACGCGCGACCCGCCCGCACCCGACTCGGAGAGCTCTCGATGAAGACGAAGTACGAATCGTCCTGGGATCAATACAGCAAGGAGTGGGAGCGCAAGGGAATCGCCGGGAAAGACCTCGGCGTCGAGTGGGGGGACGACAGCCTCACGCGCGACATCCACGAGAAGTTCCTCGCGCCGCGCGTCGCGTCCGATGCAACGCTTCTCGAGATCGGCCCCGGCGGCGGCAAGTACAGCGCGGGCGTCTCGCCGTTGTGCAAAAAGCTCATTTGCGGCGACGTCTCGTCCGAGATGCTCAAGCGCACCGCAAAGCGCCTCGGCCCCGACGCCAACCTCGAAACGGTGAAGCTCAACGGCATCGACTTCACGGGCGTCGCCGATCAATCGATCGACTTCGCGTTCTCGATCGACGTCTTCGTCCACCTCGACCTCGAGGACATCTACGTCTACCTGCGCGAGTTCCAACGCGTGCTCAAGCCGGGCGGCCCGCTCGTGCTGCACTTCGCGAGCCTTCTCACGTTCCCCGGCTTCGACCTGTTCTTCCGCGAAGCCGACATCAACCGCGCGCAATTCAAGCAAATCGGGCGCATCAACTTCATCACGCCCGAGCTCGCGCGGCGGCTCTTCGAGAGCGTCGGCTTCATCGTCGACGAGATCGACGAGCAGATCTCGCCGCGCGACTTCGTGATCGCCGCACACAAGGCCGAGGCCACCGAAGACGAAGACGCGCCGGCGCGCGCCAAGCGCATCGTCGATCGCGCGGGCGGCGGCACGGTCGCGCGCGATCTCCTCGGCGAGCTCGGCCACGCGGTCCGCGTCGCGCCCGACGAGCGCTACATCTGCAAGACGCCGATCGAGATCGCGGGCGACGAGCGCGAGTGCATCTTCGCGCACCCGCCGAGCCAGGTCGGCTACGCGCTGACGATTCCCGAGAAGGCCGAGCTCGTGACGGCCGCGGGCATGAACCCCGAGATCTGGGAGCGTTGCTACCCGGACGGCATCCTGTTCCGCATCGCGATCCGCGAAGGCACGACCGAAACCGAGCTGTTCTCGCAGACGATCCATCCGCGCGAGCGCCACGACGATCGCAAGTGGCACGAGATCCGCGTCGATCTCAAGAAGTTCGGCGGCCGCGTCGTGTTTCTGATCTTCGAGACGCGCGTCGGGCCGGGCACCAACGACTTCAACTGGTGCGCGTTCGCCGAGCCCGCGATCCTCACGCGCTGACGGGCACCGCGGTGCGTGTTCGCAGGCATCGCCCGACGAGCGGCAGGTCGGCGATGATCGCACGCCACGACACCACGCCCGGGGCGAACGGCGAGCCGACGAGCAGCACGATCACGAGCAGCGCGGCTTCGGCGAACCAGATCCCGAACGCGAGCATCGTCCCCAGGTGGAACGCCGCGAGCGCGAGTCCCCATGGGCGGTGCAGGTTCGGTCGCATCGCGGCAACGATCGCGAACGCCTCGAGGTAAAGCATCCCGAGAAACGGGATCCAGCCGAGCCACGGCGTCGCGGCGAGGAGGTCCGCCAGGCGCGGGCTCACGGCCGTGCCGGGCCGGGCACCGACAACGTGGCGCGCGAGTGCCGTCGGCGAGAACGTGTTCGCGTCGCCCGCGAAGAGCTGTTCGAGCCCGATGGCGATCTTCCAGATTCCCGAGAGCGAGTAGAACGCGAGCACGAAGCACTGCACGGCCGCGACCGCGAACAATACGCGCTGCCGTTCAACCCGCGTCGAGCCGGCCGCCGCGGGCGCGACTCCGAAGTCCGGTGGCAACGCCAGCAACACACTCGCCCAGATCCATGCGTGCCCCGCATGAAGGATGCCGAGGTGCGAGTGCAACACCGCGTAGAACGACACCACGCCGATCGCGTAGCCGGCGCGCGCCGCGCGACGCCCAGGGAACATCGCGACCGCGAACGCCGCCGCGACGTAGACCGCGCATACGAGGTCGACACCGATCGACGTTCCGACCGCGTCGATCCAGGCGACGGGCCACAGCGGATCGAGATCGGGATCGGAGCGGAGCTTCGTCCAGTACCGCATGTTCGACGCGGCGAAGTACAGTCCCGCGCCGTAGAAGAAGCGCAACAGTGTG
>JAUIME010000789.1 GCA_030433195.1 bacterium | reverse complement strand
GTGCATTCACCGAGAGGACCTCGAACGCGTCCGCGTGACGAAACACGACGGTGTTGCCTTCGCGCCCCGGAGCGTAGACCCGCCCCGCGACCCCGACCGGTGACGCATACACCATCGCGAGATCGGGAACGCGAACCGGCCCGAACACGGGCTCCCCCGAACGCACGTCGAGCGCCGTGAGGATGCCCTTCAGTCCCTTGAAGTAATAGAGCGTATCGCCATAAAGGAGCGGCGACGCGACGTACGGCGTATCGTTCGGATAGCTCCAGAGAATCGCGTCTGTTTCTTCGATGTCGCCGCGGGCCCGAGCGAGGTCGACCGCGTACATCGCTTCGCCGCGGAATCCCGACGTGACGTAGAGCTTCCCGTCGCGCTCGATCGGGGTCGGGATCGCGTTCAGCGTGAGCCCCGGACCGTGCCATACGATCTCGCCCGTTTCGAGATCGTACGCACGGACGCGATTGGCGCCCGTCGTGATCACTTGCGCGCGGCCGTCGCGCTCGACGACGAGTGGCGTGAACCAGGTCGTCACCTCGTCACGCGCGGCGCGCCACCGCTCTTCACCGGTACGCTTGTCGAGCACGACGACGAACGAGTCACCCTCGTGATCCCAGTTGACGACGATCGCCTCGCCGTGCAGCGCGGGCGTGCTGCCCTCGCCCCAACCCTTGCGCGTGGTCATGTCGCCGAGGTCGACGGACCACACGACGTCGCCCTGCATCGTCGTCGCGAAAAGCCCCTGCGATCCGAAGAAGCAGTAGATGCGCTCCCCATCGGTCACGGGCGACGCCGATGCCCAACTGTTCGTGGGGTGAATGCCCTCGTGCGGCTGCGCTTGCACGAGTGTCTTCGACCAGCGCGTCGCCCCCGTTTGGCGATCGAGCGCCATCAACGTGAATCGCTGCTTCGCCTCGGACTGTACGTAGGCTTGCCCGGCGAAGATCTCACGGCCATTCTGCTGCCAATCATCGAGCGCTTGTCCGGTTTCGCCGCCCCGTCCCGCCGGGATCGCCGTGAGCAGGTACATCGTATCGCCCCACGCGATCGGCGTGCCCGAGCCCAACCCGGGGATCGCGACTTTGAACCGTACGTTCTCGGTCTCGCTCCAGCGGATCGGCGGATTTCCCTCGGCGACGCTCCCGTCCATCGACGGGCCGCGCCACCGCGGCCAGCGCGCTCCGTCGGGCTCGACCGCGAATGCCGAAGCGAACGAAAGCACGAACGACACGGCCGCGAGCGCCGACCCGACGACGATGGAGCGACGACGCGACGCGAACGAATGACGACGGGAATCCGGCAGCATGGTTCCTCCTCGACGGACGCGAGACGACGGGGCGTACGGGTTCAGCGAACGAACGCACGCCGACGCTTCATGCGTCCGGTTCCAGTTCGATCTCGACGACGAACTCGCGTTCCTTCACATCGGGCGGGAGCACGACGGTCCGGTGTACGGGTTCGAAGCCCTCGACGTTGACGTAAATCTCGACCGTCCCGGGGCCGGCACCCTCGAAACGACATCGCGGCGGATCGGAAACCCAAGAACGAGCCGCCCGGCGACGACGGCGGTCTTCGGCTCGATACGACGCGTAGTAAGAAGAGGCATGACGCAGACGACGCTCGTCGTCGGAGCGCAGAACGACCAACAATCCGCATTGCCGCGCTACGATCCGACGTTCGCTGCCATCGGCGAGCACTCCGTCGAGTCGGCCGCGCAACGGCGGGACCATGCCGTCGCGGGTCTCGCGACGATCCGCCTCGGCCGTGGGCCATCCCGCGGTGAGGTCGAACGGGCCGATCCGCTCCGTATCGATCTCGAAGCGCCCCTCAGCGTCCGTTATCGCCGATCCGCCACGGCGCGACGCGACGACGTAACCGCCCTCGAGCGGCCGCCCGTTCTCGTCGACGAGTACGCCGCGCAGCCGATGCGCACTCGAACGAACGACGACGTCACCGAGTTCGATGTCGACGACCGGCGCGGGCATCGCGACGATCACCGGCTCCACCCAATCACGGCCGCGCGGATCGAGCTCGTAGCGTCCCGGAGAAAGCCCTTCGATCTCGAACGTGCCGTCGCGCTTCGATCCCGTGTGCTTGTCGCGCGCGGCATCGGACGTGAGCGGGCGCACCGCGATCCGTGTCCGGATCGGTCGCCCCTCCTCGTCGACGAGCCGCCCCGACGCGTTGGCCGTGGGCGTGTCGAGGACGATCGTTCCGAGGTCTGACTCGCTGAACATCTCGACGTCGAGATCGTCGACGTCGACGCGCTCGTAGCGATCGTGGCGCACGTCGAGATCGATCGCCGATGTGAAGTCCGCAGACCGCGCGAGCAGGAGGAGATCGAATCGCCCTTCGGAGTCCGTGTCGACCGATCGGAACGTCCGGCGCGACTGGCGCCAAATCGCACGAATCGACGCACGCTCGATCGGCTCATCGTTTCCGTCGACGACCCTCCCGCGTAAGCGCACCGCCGCGGGCAACACGACTTCGACGACTTCGGAGGCGGCGCTCGACTCGAGCCGCACGTGCTCCGGACTCGTCACCGGTCGAAGCGATCCCGATTGCGATACGTAGATCACGTAATCGCC
>JAUIME010000052.1 GCA_030433195.1 bacterium | reverse complement strand
TCCGAGGGCCGCGAAGCGCTCCCCCGTCCCGCTCGTCGATCCCTGTGCGCGAGCGATCTGTGGTCCGCCCGGTTGGCGCGACGGCGTTTACGGAGCCGAGCCGAGCGCCCGTCCGAAGGCCGTCGTCATCGATCCTCGATACGATTGGCAAGGCGACCGACCGCCGCGGGTCCCGTGGAACGAGATGCTCGTCTACGAAGCCCACGTCGGCGCGCTGACGGCGAAGCATCCGGACGTTCCGCCCGCTGATCGCGGAACCTACCGCGGCCTCGCTTCGCCCGCGATCGTCGAGCATCTGCAGTCGCTCGGTGTCACGGCGATCGAGCTGCTGCCGGTGCAGGCGAGCGTCAGCGAACCGCACCTCGCGCGAGCCGGGCGCAGCAACCACTGGGGATACAGTCCGATCGCGTTCTTCGCGCCCGACGCGCGTTTCGCGAGCGGACAGCTCGGCGAGCAGGTCGTCGAGTTCCGCGAGATGGTGCGTGCGATGCACGCCGCGGGCATCGAGGTGATCCTCGACGTCGTCTTCAATCACACCGGTGAAGGCGGACCGCCGACGCCGCCGCTCGGGATGCGCGGCATCGACCCGACCACGTACTTCCGCACCGATCCCGACGATCCCGCGAAGATGATCGATTGGACCGGCACGGGCAACACGCTCGACGTCGCGCAAGAACCCGCGCGGCAACTCATCCTCGAGGCGTTGCGCGCCTGGGTCCTCGAGATGCACGTCGATGGCTTCCGCTTCGACCTCGCGGCCGCGCTCGCGCGCGAAAACGCCGACAGTGACGACGTCTCACCGCTCGTTCATGCGATCGCGAACGATCCGCTGCTCTCGCAGACGAAGCTCATCGCCGAGCCCTGGGATCTCGGTCCGGGCGGCTCGTACGTCGGGCGTTTCCCCGCACCGTTCGCGGAATGGAACGATCGCTATCGCGACACCGTGCGTTCGTTCTGGCGCGGCGACCCGGGCACCGCCGGCGACCTCGCGACGTGCGTCGCCGGAAGCAGCGACCGCTTCGAAGGCAGCGGCCGTCCGCCGCAGAGTTCCGTCAACTTCGTGACCGCCCACGACGGCTTCACGCTCGCCGATCTCGTCGCGTACGACGAAAAGCACAACGAAGCGAACGGCGAGGACAACCGCGACGGAACCGACGACAATCGCTCGTGGAACCACGGTGTCGAAGGGCCGACCGACGATCCCGCGATCGTCGCGGCGCGCGCGCGCACGAGCCGGAACCTGCTCGCGACGCTCTACCTGTCGTGCGGAGTCCCGATGCTGCTCGCCGGAGACGAACTCGGCCGGACGCAAGACGGCAACAACAACGGCTACTGCCTCGACGACGACCACGTCCCGTTCGACGATCCGCCCGCCACGCCCGAGCATCTCGAGTTCGTGCGTTCGCTCGCCCGAGCACGTTGCGCGTGCGCGATCTTCCGTCACCGCTCGTTCTTCCACGGCGGTACGACCCCGAGCGGCGAGCGGGATCTCGTGTGGTTGGCTCCCGACGGCACGGAGCTCGACGAATCGGCCTGGCAGGATCCCGTCCGAACCGCCTTCGCCGCACGCTGGCACGTCGACGGTGACGACGCCCTGCTACTCGTCAACGGCAGCGAAGATAGTACGGTGTTCGAGTTGCCGAGCGGCGGTCCGTGGACCGCGCTCGTCGACACCGCTCGACCGGATATCGCATCGCATCCCAAGGCCTCCGAAGCCGCGGTTCGACAAGGCCCCGAACCACGCTACACGGTCGATGCGCGGGCGCTCGTCTTCCTGCGCCCTGCCGCGTCAGTGCACGGTCCCGAACAAAACGCCGAGGACGCATGAACGGCTCGCCCGAGACGGCCGCGAACGAAGCCCTGCGCGCGATCGCAGCGGGCCGCTGTGACGACCCGCATCGATGGCTCGGCGCGCACACGCTCGACGGCACGACGCGACTTCGCGCGTGGTATCCCGACGCCGACGCGTGCGAAGCGCGCTTGACCGACGGATCGATCGTCACGCTCGATCCGATCGATCTCGGCCCGGCCGTTCCCGCGGCCACGGCGTCTCGCACGTCGAAGCCGGCCTCCGAATCCGCGCGCATGATCGGCTGCTTCGAAGCGATCATCCCGACGGCACTCGCCGATCGGGAGCGCACGTTCCGATTCACCCTCGGCACGTCGTCCGTCGAAGTGTCCGACGCGTATCGGTTCTCCCCCACGCTCGGCGAACTCGACCTCCACCTCTTCGGCGAAGGAACGCATCGCCGCTTGTGGGACGTGCTCGGCGCGCATCCGCGTACGATCGAAGGCGAGCCCGGAGTGTCGTTCGCGGTCTGGGCGCCCAACGCCCAGCGCGTCAGCGTTCTCGGAGACTTCTGCGGTTGGGACGCGCGTCGCTACCCGATGCGTCGCCTCGCCGACTCGGGCGTCTTCGAGATCTTCGTTCCCGGGGTGCGCCCCGGAACGCAGTACAAGTACGAGATCCTCGGGCACGGCGATCGCATCCGGACGAAGACCGATCCGTACGCGTTCTCCATGCAGCACGACAGCGGGCACGCTTCGCGCGTCGTCCCGTCCGAAGCGTTCGCCTGGAACGACGCGGACTGGCTCGCACGACGCGACGCCGCCGATCCCGCGCGCGAACCGATGCACGTCTACGAGGTGCATCTCGGTTCGTGGCGACGCGATCCGGACGATCCCGAGCGCACGCTCGGTTATCGCGAGATCGCGCCTCGCCTCGCGGAGCACGTTCGCGCGTACGGGTTCACGCACGTGGAGCTGCTTCCCGTGCTCGAACATCCGTACGGGCCGTCGTGGGGCTATCAGGTCGCGGGCTACTACGCGCCGACGTCGCGCCACGGCTCACCCGACGACTTCCGAGCGTTCGTCGATCACCTGCACACCGAAGGCATCGGCGTGTTGCTCGACTGGGTCCCCGCGCACTTCCCTCGCGACGACTTCGCGCTGCGCCGCTTCGACGGCACCGCGCTCTACGAGCACCTCGACCCTCGCCTCGGCGAGCACCCCGACTGGGGAACGCTCATCTTCAACTTCGGCCGCCCGCAAGTGCGCAACTTTCTCATCGCGAACGCACTCTATTGGCTCGACGAGTTCCACATCGACGGCCTGCGCGTCGACGCCGTCGCATCGATGCTCTACCTCGACTACAGCCGCGACGAAGGCCAGTGGATTCCGAATCGGTACGGCGGCCGCGAGAACCTCGAAGCGATCGACTTCTTGAAAGAGCTGAACCTCGTGCTCGAGGAAGAGCATCCCGGTTGCCTGCGAATCGCCGAAGAGTCGACCGCGTGGCCCAAGGTCACGGCGTCGGTCGAGGATGGCGGCCTCGGCTTCACGTTCAAGTGGAACATGGGTTGGATGCACGACACGCTCGACTACTTCGGCGAGCGTCCCGAGCATCGACGCTTTCATCACGACAAGCTCACGTTCGCGGCGATGTACGAGTGGAGCGAGCGCTTCGTGATGCCGCTGTCGCACGACGAGGTCGTTCACGGCAAACATTCGCTGCTCGAGAAGATGCCGGGCGACGCGTGGCAGAAGTTCGCGAACCTGCGTCTCCTGCTCGCCTATCAACTCACGCGTCCCGGCAAGTCGCTTTGGTTCATGGGAACGGAGCACGCCGCATTCCTCGAGTGGGATCACGACCGCGCCCTCGAGCCGCTTCGTAGCGACGACACGCTGCGTCAAGGTTTCGATCACTTCGTGCGCGCGCTCGGAGCACTGTACCGGTCGGCACCGTCGTTGTGGCGATCCGATCCCGATCCCGGCGGCTTCCGCTGGATCGACTGCAGCGACCGCGACAATTCGGTCGTGGCGTACCTGCGGCGAGACGATCCCGAGTCGGACGACGGCGCGCTCGTCGTCGTGTTGAACTTGACGCCAACGCCACACGATTCGTATCGCATCGGGGTTCCCGTGGCCGGGCGCTACGAGGTCGTGCTCGACAGCGACGATGCCGACTACGGCGGCAGCGAAGTCGCGATGCCCCCTTCGTTCGAGAGCGAAGACGAGCCGTGCCACGGCTTCGAGGCTTCGCTCGACTTGAGACTCCCGCCGCTGGCCGCACTGGTGCTTCGCCGGGAGGCCGACTCGTGATCGCGCGTCCCGCGCTTCGCGCCCTCGCCCGACGCTGCGGAATCCTCGACGCCTACACCGATATCCTCGAGCATCGCGTACGCGAGACGCGCGACGACGTGCGTGAAGCGATCCTCGTCTCGATGGGATTCGACGCAGCGAGCGAAGCCGGCTGCGCGCGCGCGCTGGCGACCGCTCCCGATGCGGCGAGCGGCCCGCAGTTCGACGTTCCGCTCCCATCGATCGAGCCGTGCACGAACGTTACGGACGTCCTCGGCAGGCAGCGCGCATTCGGAATCCTCGCGAACCTCTACACCGTGCGTGGCACGCACAGTGAAGGCATCGGCGACCTCGCGGACCTCGGTGAGCTCGCGGCGTGGTGCGGTCGGATCGGCGGCGCGTTCGTCGGCGTGAATCCATTGCACGCCGGTCGCAAGGAAGGCGACGAGGTCAGCCCTTACAGCCCGATCACGCGGCTGTTCTCCGATCCGATTTACGCGCGCATCGCCGATGTTCCCGAGCTCGCCGACTCGGCCGAAGCACGCCGGCTTCACGATGCCGCGGGATTCGACACGCTCGATCGGCGCGACCGCATCGGTTACCGCGAAGTTCGCGATCGCAAGCGTGCCTTGCTCGAACGCCTGCACGCGACCTTTCGCACGCACGAGCCCGAGCATCCACGCCGGCGCGCGTTCGACGAGTTCACGCAGCGCGAGGATCCCGAGCTTTCGGACTTCGCGACGTTTCTCGCACTCGAGGGCGCGCATGGGCGAGCCTTCTTCCGCAACGCATCGCACCGCCTCGCGACACCGGACGACGCTGGCGTCGCCTCCGAGCGCCGACGACTCGCGACCGCGATCGACGCGCATCGCTTCGCGCAGTTCGAGCTCGACCGGCAGTTCGCGCAGGCGGCCCGGCGCGCACGTGATGCCGGCCTCGCGATCGGTCTCTACACGGACCTCGCGGTCGGCAGCGTCGACGACGGATTCGATGCGTGGGCCTATGGCGACCTCACGGTGCCGGGCATCCAGATCGGCGCACCACCCGATGCGTTCCAACGCGAGGGCCAAGGCTGGGCGCTCGCCCCGCTACATCCTCACCGTCTCGTCGAGGAGCGCGGTCGCCGATTCTGGCGACGTCTCGTCCGCGGCGCGATGCGGCACGCGGGCGCGCTACGCATCGACCACGTCATGGGGCTGTTCCGGCAGTTCTGGATCCCGGACGGTTTCTCACCGAAGGACGGCGCGTACGTGACGTTCCCGTGGCCCGCCCTTCTCTCGATCCTCGCCGAGGAGAGCCGCACGGCCGGCGCCGTCGTCATCGGTGAAGACCTCGGAACGGTACCCGAAGGCCTGCCCGAGCGACTCGATCGAGCGCGCATCCTGTCCTCGAGAGTGATGATGTTCGAGTGCGACGAGACCTCGTTCCGGCCCGCCGAGCAGTACCCGGAGAACGCGCTCGCAACCGCGAACACCCACGATCTGCCGACGCTGCGGGGCTGGGTCGGCGGCGTCGACCTCGATCAGCGGCGCGACGCGGGAGCCTTCGTCGACGACGCCGATCTCCGCGCCGCCCACGTCCGCCGCCTCGAAGACGTGAACGCGCTCCGGGCCCGGCTCGCCGCCGACGGATCGACCGGCGAAGCGTCGGATCTCGCGCGCGACGTCCACGAGTTTCTCGACCGCACTCCGTGCGTTCTCGTCGGACTTTCGCTCGATGACTTGACGAACGAGGTCGAAGGCGTCAATCTTCCGGGCATTCCGATGGCACGGCACGCGAGCTGGACACGCCGGATGCGCCGCTCGATCGAGACCCTCGACGACGACGCGGACGTGCGCCACGCTCTCTCGCGAATCCATGCGAGACGCTGACGCGGCGCGCCGCCGCCGCCCCGACCGACCTCACCCACAACGATCGAATCGAGAGACATCACGATGACCGCACCCGTCGAATCCGCCACCTCGCCGCTCGCCGCATCGGAGCCGATGACCACGGCGTACTTCAGCATGGAGATCGCCGTCTCCTCCGACTTGCCCACCTACTCGGGCGGGCTCGGCGTCTTGGCCGGGGACACGCTGTGGTCGGCGGCCGATCTCGGTCTCCCCGTGGTCGCCGTCACTCTCGCGCACCGTAAGGGCTACTTCCACCAAGCGCTCGCGGCCGACGGCACGCAAACCGAACGCGACGACGTCTGGAGCCCCGAAGAGACGCTCGAAGGCCCACGCCCCATCGTCACGGTCGAGATCGGCGGACGCGCCGTCTTCGTACGCAGCTTCGTCAAGACGATCGAAGGCGTCGACGGACATCGCGTGCCGATCGTGTTCCTCGACACCGCGCTTCCCGAGAACAGCGAGTACGACCAGAAGCTCACCGATCACCTCTACGGCGGTGACGACGCGTACCGACTCGCGCAGGAGATCGTGCTCGGCATTGCCGGCGTGGAGATGCTGCGCGCGCTCGGCTACGACTCGCGCGTGCAATTCCACATGAACGAAGGGCACTCGGCTCTGCTGACCCTCGCGCTCGTCGAGGAGCAGCTGCACGGCAACGAGTGTCCCGAGCAACCCGCGACGCTCATCGAGCACACGAAGCAACGCTGCGTGTTCACGACCCACACGCCGGTCCCCGCGGGTCACGACTCGTTCCCCGAGGATCTCGTCGTCGAATTCCTCGGCGAGACGCGCACCGAGTCGCTGCGTCGCCTCGGCGTCCTCGAGGACGGAACCCTCAACATGACGCACGTCGCGCTGCGCCTCTCGCGCACCACGAATGCCGTCGCCATGCGCCACGGCGAAGTGTCGCGCGAGATGTTCCCCGACTACGAGATCCGCGCCATCACCAACGGCGTGCACGCGGGACGTTGGATCGCGCCGCCCGTCGCCGCGTTGCTCGACCGTCACGTGTCGGGCTGGCGCCGCGACAACTCCGATCTGCGCCACGCGATCGCATTACCGCTCGACGAGCTGCGCGCCGCGCACGCCGAAGCGAAGGCCGGTCTGCTCGAACAGGTACGCGCTCGTACCCAGCGCCCCTTCCACGAGGACCGCTTCACGATCGCCTTCGCACGCCGCGCCGCCGAGTACAAACGTCCCGACCTGCTGTTTCGCGACATCGACCGCCTGCGCAGCATCGCCGCGAACCAGCCGATCCAGATCCTCTTCGCCGGCAAAGCACATCCACGAGACGAAGGCGGCAAGCGTCGCATTCGCAACGTCGTCGAAGCCGCCAACGCGCTCGACGGGCAGATCTCGGTGGCCTGGCTCGAAGACTACGAGATGGAGCTCGCAAAGTGGCTCGTCGCGGGGGCCGACCTGTGGCTCAACAACCCGACGAAGCCGCACGAAGCGTCGGGGACGAGCGGCATGAAGGCGGCGCTGAACGGCGTGCCGAGCTTGAGTACGCTCGACGGGTGGTGGATCGAAGGATGCATCGAAGGCGTGACCGGATGGTCGATCGGCACGCCGCCGCCCGCCGGTTCGGACGACGCGGCCGAAGCGGCTTCGATGTACGACAAGCTCGAGCACGTGATCCTGCCGACGTACTACGGGAACCCGGCCGCGTTCGACGAAGTGCGTCGCGCCTCGATCGCGTTCAACGGATCGTTCTTCAACACGCACCGCATGGTGATGCAGTACGCGCGCAACGCTTACGCGTCGTGAGCCGCGAGCCGCGCGTCGAGTCGCGCGCGGACATCGGGCCACTCGTCGTCGAGCACGCTGAAGTACACCGTGTCGCGCACGTACCCGTCGGGTAGGACGGTGTGCTTTCGCAGCGTCCCTTCCTCGGTGGCGCCGATTCTCGCGAGCGCCGCGCGTGACGTTCGATTCCGCGCGTCGGTCTTGAACTCGACGCGGCGCGCGCCGAGCGTCTCGAACGCGTACGCGAGCAAGAGTCGCTTCGCCTCGGTGTTCACGGCCGTGCGCTGATGACGCAGCGCGACCCACGTCGAGCCGATCTCGAGACGCGCGTCGACGCGGCTCACGTTCCACAGACCCGTCGCACCGACGATCTCGTGCGTCGCGACGCTTCGCACCGCGAAACCGATTCCCGTCCCACTCGCGAACGCCGCTTCCGCACGCTCCGCGAACGCTTCGACGTCCGCGAGCCCATTCCACGGGATCGGCATGTAGCGACCGACGGGAACGCCCTCGGACGCGGCGAGCAGCTCGCCCGCGTGCTGGGCCACGAGACGTTCGAGCCGCACGGTTCGACCCCGCAGCACCACGTCTTCGATCGCCCGTAGCTCAGCGGGCCGAGTCACGCTCCGCCCTCCCTCACAGATTCGCCTCGATCGCGTCGACGAAGACCGACTTCGGACGATACCCGACATGCACGGCGACGACGGTTCCCGTGCGATCGATGACGAACGTCGTCGGGAACGACACGATCCCGTCGTACGGCGCGGCCAGCGGCTCGGGACGCACGTCGCGACCCGAGCGCAGCAACGGGTACGCGATGCCGTGCTCCTTTGCGAACGCGGCGACGTCGTCCTTCATTTCGTCGGAGACACCGAGGATCACGACCCCGCGATCGCCGTACTCCTCGTGGAGTTCGACGAAGGCCGGCGCCTGCTTCACGGACGGCGGTGCCCACGTCGCGAGAAAATCGAGGATCACGACCTTCCCCTTCTGATCCGCGAGCGATACGAGGTTCCCGGAAAGATCGGGCAACTCCAGGTTCGGCAGCGCATGACCGACGTACGAGCCGGGAGTTCCGTCGGGTTCGCCGGTTCCCTCGGCGGCTTGCGCCCCGCCGCGCGACCGCGAACGTTGGCTCATCATCGCCGCCATCATCTGTTGCTGTCCCCAGTTGACGAAACGCTGCAGCGTGTCCATCGGCAGATCGATCCCGAGGCCGAGCTTCTGCGGCGTTGCGGTCGCAAACGCCGTCATGCGCGCCCGACCCTCGAGCGGCATCTTCTTCAACGACTCGGCCGGGATCGGCCCACCGGGGATCCGCGACAGGGTCGCGATCGCGTAATCGATCAACGACAGCGAAACCACGAACATCGCGTCTCGCGGCGCTCCGCTTGGCGGCGGCGGAAGTTCGGTACTCTTCGACTTTGCCAGCTCGCCCCGCATGCGTTCGGTTCGCGATCGACCGAGCGTCACGAGCACGCGATCGGACGTCGCGCCGACGAGCACGCCGCCGATCGTCTCCGCGGCCATCGCCGCGACGAAGTCGGCTCCCGAACCCGAATCGTCGCCGGCTTCGAGCCGGTAATCCCGCACCGCGACCTCTCCGATCGTGGTCGGGTCCGCCGCGCGCAGCCGCGCACCGGCGCTCGAGTGCACCATCGCGAGCCACGCGGGATCCGCCGCGAATCGGTCGAGCACGGTACCCGCGTCGGCACCCTCACGCGCCTCGAACCACTGCGAACCCGCGAACCCGGTGGCGTGATCATAGGCGAGGCTCATCGCGAGCTCGCCCGTCAACACGTCGGCGAGCGCGCGCAGTTGCGACACGAACGCATCCGCCGGTTCCTTCTCGGGCGAATCCTCGTTCGCCGCGTCGCCCAGGAGCGCACGCGGATCGACGCGACCGTACATGCGAAGCATGTCGGACGGATTCCCGACGGCGCGCATCGCTCCACTCGACGCTTTCTGCGCGGCGAGGAAGCGCGCGAATCGCGATCCCTCGACCGGATCGGCCGTCGCGCGCACGAACATCCCCGAGCGCCCGAGGTCGACGTCGAACGCGAGCTGCGACAGCTCGCCGCCGATCGCACGCACGACGGTCCGTGCGCGCTCGAACGACCGCGCCGGAAGCAACGAGACGAGGCTTCGCTCGGTGCGTTCACGGCGGTTCGGCACACCCGCCTCGCCAGCGTCCGATCCGGATGGGTCGGCTTCCGCTTCGCCCGGATCGGCTTCGCCCCGATCGACATCGTCCGTTTCGCGCTCGTCGGCTTCCGCGTCGGCTTCCGCGTCGGCTTCCGCGATCGCCGACAGTGCGCGGGTCAACGCATCGTCGATCGTGCGCGCGAGGTCCGCGAGCCGGATCGATCCACTCATCGACGACTTCCCCGCGGTCCGGAACGGACGTTTCGCGAAGATCGTCTCGGGCGTCTGCTTCGGGTCGGTCGTGAGGACCGCGTAGCCATGGTGTTCGTGCAGTGTGACGTCGGGAAACTCGCCGCTTTCGAAGGTCTCCCGGAAGAGCTTCGCGTCGTCGAGCGGGACGATCCACACGAGGCCGCCACGGTTGTCGACGTCGGGTGCGATCGAGGCGAGCGCGACGGGCTCGTCGAGGTCGAGCGCGAGATACAGCGGCTCGGACTGAAACTGCGCGGACATGCCCCCGAGCATCATGCTCGCGAGTGGGTTGACCGCCGTGAGGAAGGTTTCGATGTCGCCGCGGAAGCGACCGATCGACGGCCACCGCACGTAGAACACCGCGTCCTCGGAGACGGCGAGCGTCCAGTCGGTCTTCGCGCTCGCGGCCGCGCGCTCCTGCGCGCGCGCTGCGGCGACGGACGAGCCGACGACGAGCGCGAGCCCGCACAAGAGAACGAGCGCACGCGCCGACAGTGAAGTGCTCGCTTGGCGTCGGCAACGCACGGGGCACTCACGTGCGGGCAGCTCGGAGTCGACACGGGGAGATACGACGGGATCGGGCATCCTGAGAATCCTCGGCAAAGATGTCGCGACGCCTTCTGCGGCCCGGCCCGGCCGTTCCTCACGATACACGAGGCGCGCGCGGCTGCCAAGCCGCTCGCAACGCGATCACCAATAGAGGTTCAGTTCTTTGCGCAGCGCGAGGAGGGTCTCCGGGTCGAGTGCAATGGCCCGCTCGCGGTCGAAGTCTTCGGGCAGCGTGGCGACGCGCGCGATGGCGTCGACCACGCGCCCTCGTGCGGCACGGTCGACGAGGGGCAGCCCGTACCAGAGCGACAGCGTCTCCGACGCCGAGGGGGCCGCGCACAGCACGTCGATCGCGTCCCGATCGGCCGTCGCCGACACGAGCCGGTCGAGCGCCGCGACGAAATCGGGAGGCGCCCCGCGGAAATACGGGATCCCCGGCCCGGCATCGGCGTCGATCGGGCAGGAAGCGCCGCGCGGGACGTACACGACGTCGAACGGACCGGGGCGATCCGACGTCACACCGGGGCGTGTGAGCTCCACGAATCCCGAGGTCACGTCGAGCCGACCGTTGCCTGCTTCGTCGACTTCGAGCCGATACGCGCAACCGAGGTCGATCGCCGTCGTCGCGGGTGTCTCGACGAAGAACAGTCGCGGCGGCGCGAGAATCGTCGCTTCGATCGTGCCGCGCGCGAGCTCGAGCCGATGCTCCTCGGGACGCGAGACTCCGAGCCGCAATCGACTCTCGCCTTCGACGAGCACCTCGCCGATGTCCGCCACGCGCACGCGCGCCCGCACGTCCGGAAGCGTCTCGATCCAGTTGCCGTCACGAAGCTCGACGACGTGCCCCCGGTCGGCCGGATCCCCGACACGCTCGAACACCACGTCCCAACGACTCGTCGGCGTCGACCGCAGACTCCACAGGGCCGGACCGGTTCCGAGAAGGATCAGCACCGCCGCCACGAGCACGAAACGCCACGGTCGGCGCCGACGCTCGAGCCGGTACGGGCGCAGCAGCTTCTCGAGCCGAGCGACCTCGGGATCGGGCGCTCCCGACCCGTCCCAAAGATAGCGATCGTCATCCATGCGACGACTCCTGGCCGAGCCGCTCGCGCAGCAGCTTCATGCCGCGATGCAAGTTCACGCGCACCGAACCGGGCGTGAGTCCGGTTTGCTCGGCGATCTCGGGCCCCGTCATGCCTTCGACGAGTCGCAGTGTGAGCGTCTCGCGATACGCATCGGGCAGCGTCTGCAACGTCGCGAGCACCTCGGCGGCTTCGCGCGACGCCGCGTCGTTTCGATCGGCCGCGAGATCGTCGGGGACTTCCGATGTCGGGCGGCGGCGACGCAGATGATCGATCGCTCGATGGCGCGCGATCTGCGCGATCCACCCACCGAACGTCCGCACGGCGGCGAGCGTACCGAGTCGCTCGAGCGCCGCCACGAAGACGTCCTGAAGCAAGTCGTCCGCCTCGTCCGGCCGCACGCGCGACAGCAGGATCCCGTGCACGAGCCGCTCGTAGCGCCGATGCAGACGCGCGAACGCACCACGATCCCCCGCACGCGCCGCCGCGACGATCGAAGCATCGCGCGACGCGTCCGCATCCGCTGCCGGCGCGGGTTGCCGGGTCTCCTGCATGAATGCTCCATCACGGGGGCCAATACGGGGCCCATCACGAAGGCACGAATCGGCGGCGGTTCGACTCCCGTGACGGCCGAACCGCGACACTCACCGAACCAGACGCACGAAGGCCCCCGACCGTTATCTCGCCGACCGCGTTGATATCCTACCAGCGTCCCGCGGCGCCGAGAGCGGCTCGGCCCGCGGTCGCCGCCCCTTCTTCGAAAGGTGACCCGTGAACCCGGCCTCCGATCGACCCGACGACACGCCGAGCGACCCGCCCACGGTACGGCGCGCGACTCCCGAAGACGCGGACGAGATCGCCGCCAACAACGTCGCCATGGCGCGAGAGACGGAAGACAAGGAACTCGACGCGGACCGCATCCGCCGCGGGGTGCAAGCGGCTCTCACACGAGCCGAGCTCGCGGCGGACTACTGGGTCGTCGAACGAAACGGACGGGTCGTCGCCCAGACCATGACCACGCGGGAGTGGAGCGATTGGCGCGATGGCTGGTTCTGGTGGATTCAGAGCGTCTACGTGGCCCCCGAAGCGCGCCGCACGGGGCTCTTCCGCAAGATCTACGACACGATCGTCGCCGCCGCTCGCGAACGAGGCGACGTCATCGGGATCCGTCTCTACGTCGAGCGCGACAACGCCGGCGCGCAGCGCACCTACGAAAACCTCGGCATGACGCGCACCGGGTACGACCTGTACGAAGTCGACTGGTCGAGCTGACTACGACAGCCCCACCCCGCCTCGCCGACTTCGACCGACGAGCGCCGTCGCGGCGACGAACGCGACGACCGCGAACGCCGCCGTCACCCCGACCGACAGCGCGAAGCCCGGGAGTTCCGAACCCTCGAGCGCTTCGGCCGGGACCAACGTGCGGCGCAGAGCGGCGACCCCGTACGAAAGCGGATTCAGCCGGATGACCCACGCGAGCCACGGCGAAGCCCCCGAAGCCGGGAACAGCGCACCCGAGAGCAGCCACAACGGGAACAACACGAGGTTCATGATCGAGTGGAAGCTCTGGATCGACTCCGATCGCCACGCGAACACGAAGCCGAGCGACGACAGCGCGAAGCCGATGCCGACGATCAGCGCGATGAGCACGAAGATCTGCCCGACGCCGAGCGGAATCCCGAGCAGCGGCGCGGCGGCAAGATAGAGCACGCCTTGGATCGATGCGAGCGCCGTACAACCGAGCACCTTCCCGAGCACGATGCTCTGTCGTGACACGGGCGCCACGAGCACGCTCTGCAAGAAACCCTCGTCGCGTTCCTTGATGAGCGAGATCATCGAGAACAACGACGTGAAGAGGAGGATCATCGCGAGCGTGCCGGGGAAGAAGTACTCGAGGTAGTTCTCGCTCCCCGACAGCGCTTGCACCGAGAACGAACTGCCGATGCCGGCGCCGATGAACAACCAGAACATCACGGGCGTGCCGAGCGCACCGATGATGCGTCCTCGTTGGCGCAAGAAGTGCTTCATCTCGCGCGACGCGATCGACAGCGCCGGGAGGATCGTGGTCTGTCGCGCGACGTTCGCGGGAACGGTGGGCCTGTCGTGGTTCACGGTCGTCGAACTCATGCGCGTCGCTTCCTTCTCGAACGCCGGCTCGCGGCTTCTTCCTTTGCGCGGCGCGCCGCTTCGTCGACGTCGCGGAACGAACGCCCCGTACGCGCGAGAAACACGTCGCCGAGGGTCGGCTTGCCGACGCGCACCGAGTCGACGTCGTCTTCGAAG
>JAUIME010000051.1 GCA_030433195.1 bacterium | reverse complement strand
CCTGCTTCGCGCGATAGACGACGCCCATGCCCCCGAATGCGATCGCTGATTCCACGGTGAAGTTTCCAAGAGTCGTCCCCGGTTCGAGGACCTGCGGCGGATGGGCGCTGCGGCCCGCGACGGGGGAGTCTTCGGCCGGCCGTTCGGTAGCCCCGGCGGCGTCGTCTCGAGGGGGCGAAGGCTCGTTCGTTGCGGCGGGCTCGGAGCCGGTTGAGCTCGCGTCGGCCGGAGCGGCGGCTGCCTCGGAAGGCGCGAGCCGCTCGTCGCCCTCGAGCGGATAGTCGAGCGCGGCGATCTCGAGGAAATCGTCGGCTTCGTCGTAAGCGGAGAGAAGACCGAGAACGGTCTGCTTCAGCTCGTCGTCTTCGGCGCAGCGGGCAGTGACGAGCGCGGCCCGCTCGCCGTTCTCGCTCGCGAGAGCGTCGAGGAAGATGCGCTCGGCGCGATCATGCTCTTGCTCGTTCATGCAGTGTCATGCGTCGGGAGGCGTGTCGGAGTCCGGCTCCGTCGGACCTTTTTTTGGCGGGTCTTCGTCGTGCCCCGACCGCATGTGTCGGAGCAGCCACGCTTTCGCGTACTTCCAGTGCTCGGCCACGGTCGAGCGCGCGACGCCGAGGTACTCGGCGGCCTCGTCGAGCGTACAGCCGCCGAAGAACTTCAGTTTGACCACGTCGGCCCGCTTCGGGGACTCGCGTTCGAGCTGGCGGAGGGCCTGGTCGATGTCCACGAAGTCGCCGCGATCGGGATCTTTCACGGTTCCGTCGCCGTTCGCGGCGACGTCGCCGAGGTGCTTTTGGCGCCGACGCCTCCGACGGGAGCTGTCGACGAGAATACGGCGCATGGCCTCCGCGGCCGCCGCGCAGAAGTGCCCCTTGTTGTCCCAGTTCTTGGAGCCGTCTCCGCCGAGTCGCATGTATGCCTCGTGGACGAGGGCCGTGGCCTGGAGGGTGTGCCCGGGAGCCTCTCTCGCGAGGTTCTTGCGGGCGAGCCGCCGTAGCTCCTCGTAGACCTGAGGAAGCAGGTCGCGGCCCCTTCGCGGTTCGTCGGCGGAGTCGCCGTTGTCGCTGTGAGACATGGACGCCACTGAGAATCTGGCACAAAAAAACGAAAAACCGTCGGACTCCGCGGTCCCGCCCGGCGCATGTTGCATCGTGCTGAAGGACCGATGGTAGCGGTCGGGGTGCAGACTGTCCAGATCTCACTGTCCAGATCTAACTGGCGAGATCCATGGTGCAGTCGAGCGCCTCAGCGCCCGGAACACGTCCCTCGGGGGAGGTGGATGTGACCGGCGCATCGCCGCGCCCTCCTGACCCAGGCCTTGCTAGAGGGGAATGGGGGGAAGATTCGGGATTCCCGGCCTCCTCGCGGTTCGCCGCGCGGGGGCTGGGGGTGTTTCTCTGCGACCCGAATTGCCCGAACGGGTGGCCCCCGAATTGCCCGAACGGGTGGCCCCCGAATTGCCCGAACGGGTGGCCCCGCGGTTGACATCTGAGCGATACAGGCTAATCTCCCCCGGACCATCCACTCGGCCTGCCGAGTCCATCTACGATACCCGCCGGCCGTAATCGCTCGTCCTGGCGACCCGTTCCAAATGAAGAGAAAGGAGACGATCGTGCGATTCCTTGCGCTCATTGCCGGATCGGTCTCCGTCTCCGCGACTCGGGCGATTCCGCTCGATTCCTGATCGCTCGGCGCGCGCCGACTCGCGCGCACCGATTCGCTCGCTCACGGAGAACGGGGCCTCATCCCGCAGCCCTTCCGTGGCAGTCCTTCGACATCGTCTCCGGCTCGAACTCCGTCTCCGCTCGAACTCCGTCTCGATGTGCCGTAGAGCACGTTCCTGGCGCTTCCGAGTTCCGGGCCTCCGTTCTTGCCGCTCGCCGGTGTCTTCCGAATCCGAATGACGAGCGAGGTGATTTCGCAAGATGAGCGCATACGAGAAACACCGTCGAGGCTCGAGGTCTCGACGGCGGCACGACGCAAGAATGCGGCCGACGGCAAGCACGCCGCCGCCGTGTGACGAGTTCGACCCGTCGGAAGATGGAGTCGATTCACGTTTTTGGCGCCGCCCGATCGAAGGCGAGCGCGACGGAAAGGAGGTAGCGAAGCTCGGGAGGCTTTGCAACGAGGTCGAACGGGTCCTGATGTTCACCCTCACCGGGGAGTGTGGCGACGACCGTCTACGCGATCTGCGGGTCGAATCGGTGACCCCTGCGCCAGATGCGTCGCGGCTGCGTATCGAGCTCTTGTCCGAAGGCGATACCGACGAGGGAGCGATTCACGAGGCGCTATGCGGCGCGAGGCGCTTTCTACGCGAGGCCGTGGCGGCGGCGATCACCCGTCGACGCGTGCCCGAACTCACCTTCATCGTCACGAGCCGCGGCGGGGAGGTGTCGTCATGACGGCCGGACGACGAGACGCCGACATCCGGACCTGGCTCACGAACCCGATGTCGAGCGACATGAAGCGTGCGATCGACCGGCTGGCGCGGCTCGACGACGTGACCACGATCGCCGTGATGCCGGACGCACATCTGGCGCACGACGTCTGCATCGGCACCGTGACCGCGACGACTCGCACGTTGCTACCCCAGGCCGTCGGGTCCGACATCGGTTGCGGGATGGCGGCGATCGCGTTCGATGCGACCTCAGAGGTTCTCGCCGAGGAGCCCGTCGCGCGGAGCCTGCTCGAAGGGCTCGCGACCTCGGTTCCGATTCGCAAGCATGCGGCCGCGACGATCCCGCGCGGCGGGAATCCCGCCGAATGCGTCAGGACGTTGAGTGATCCTCGGCTCGACACGATTCGGCGTCGTGACGGGCGCGTGCAACTCGGGACCCTCGGCCGAGGAAACCACTTTCTCGAACTGCAAGCCGACGTGGTGGACGATCGCCTTTGGCTCATGGTTCATTCCGGATCCCGCGCGATCGGCAGCGCCGTCCATCGCCACCATCTCGAACGTGGGGAGCGTCAGAGCGGAGGTCTCGTGACTCTCGATGCCGAATCCGATCGCGGTCGCGCTTACCTGGCCGATGCCGAGTGGGCCATTGCGTATGCCGACGCGAGTCGCCGTGCGATGGTCGAAGCCGCCTCGCGCCTGCTCTTCGAGCGCACCGGGATTCGGTCGGATCCGTCCACGCTGCGGACCTGTCATCACAATCACGTCGCTCGCGAGCGGTACGGTGACTCGTGGCTCTGGGTCCATCGCAAAGGGGCGATCGCGGCGTCGAGCGGGGAGGTCGGCATCATTCCGGGTTCCATGGGTTCGATGAGCTATCACGTCGTCGGACGCGGGGTCGACGCCGCCCTTCGATCGAGCTCTCACGGCGCGGGGCGTGCGATGAGCCGCGAGCAGGCGCGCCGTCGCATCTCGGGTCGAGAGCTCGTGGGTGAGATGCGGGGCGTCTGGTTCGACGAGTCGAAGGCGTCCGCACTTCGCGACGAGGCCCCGTCGGCCTACCGGAACATCGGCGCGGTGATGCGCGCACAGCGCAAGCTCACGCGGATCGAGCGTCGCCTGCGTCCGCTACTCTCGTACAAGGGCGTGTGATCGAACAGGGCTTTGTCTTATTCTCGCCCGGTCGCTTCGGCGGCCGGGCGGGGAGACTTCGCACGCCGACGCGTCGGATCACCTCGCTTCGTCGGCGCCGAGGTCGACGCGTGTGGACCGATTCGGCAGGGCAGCGTCGCGCGGAGTCCCGAGCGACACGCTGGCTACGGGGCGAGGGTCGCCGTCGATGTCGCGGGCGGGCAGGTGGGGGGCTCGGTCGGTGCCGCGGTCGATGCAGGGCGAATCGAGGGCGAGGTGAAAGTCGTCGTTCGCCGCGTCGACGAAGCGCGGATCCGCGTCGATGTTGCCGGCCCCCGGATAGCCGTCGCGGACGCAGGAGAAGCGCACGTCGAGCCGCGCACCCACGACAAGCGGGCGGATCTCGTTCCAACCGAACGGACCGTTGCCGTAGACGATCGAGTTGGTGACCGTCGCGGGGACCGCGGTCGCTTCGAAGGCGATGCCGGTGCCGTCGTTGGCCGTGTTGCCCGTGATCGTCTCGTGCACGAGCACGGCC
Organism: bacterium; assembly: GCA_030433195.1. Classification (GTDB taxonomy): domain Bacteria; phylum Planctomycetota; class JACOTG01; order JACOTG01; family JAUIME01; genus JAUIME01. The sequence continues at coordinate 9,974 of JAUIME010000051.1, read as the reverse complement.
GCAGCTTCGAGGAGGACGCCGCCGCCATCGCCGGTCGCGTCGTTGTCGTGAATCCAGTCGTTCGAGAGAACGGTAAGCCCCGTCCGGTCGGCCGCGACGAAGACGCCGCCCCCGTCGTGGGCCCTGTTGTCGTGGATACTGTTGCCGTCGAGGCGGACGGTTCCGGTGCCGAGCACGGCGATCCCGCCGCCCGTGAAGCCCGTGACGTTGTTCGCGATGGTGTTGGCCGTGAGCGTCCCGTTCGAGTCTTCGATGCAAACCCCGCCGCCGATCCGCCACGAGAAGTTGCCGTGGATCGCGTTGTCTCGCACTTCGAACGTGCAGCCGTGGAGGAGCACGGCGCCGCCGGGACCGAAAGGAGCCGAGCCTCCGATGCGGTTGTCGCGGATCGTATTGCCGACGAGTTGTAGCTCGGGGCAGTCGTGGGCGACGATCGCGGATCCGCCACCCGAGACGGACTCGCTGTCGAAGATCGTGTTGTCGCGGAGGATCGCGTGACAATCCTCGAGGTGGATCGCTCCGCCTAGGTTGTACGCGAGGCTGTCCTCGATGTGGTTTCGAGCGAGCAGCACGGACGAGTCGTACGCGCGCACGGTACTCGAGCGATGGTCGATGAAGGTGTTGTCGGTGATGACGACCTCGCTCGCGTCGTCGACGTAAATGGCGCCGCCGCGGCCTTCGTTCTCCGTGAAGACGTTGTCGCGGATCGTCGCGCGACTTCGGCGCAGGAAGATGGCGCCTCCCCAGCCGTCGGTGCGGTTGTCGTGGAACACGTTCCCTTCGATCCTCGGGGACGCATCGACGACGAAGATCGCGGCCCCCGAGTCGACGCGGCCGAACTCGAACGTGAAGCCGGTGACGAGCGTCGTCGGAGGTTCGCCGGCGCTGAACTGCACGATGCGCTGCAGTGGCAGGGCTTGGATGACGGTCGCCTCCGGGCCGTCAGTGCTGCGCAGCTCGACGCCGCGTCCGCGGAACAAGAGGGATTCGCGATAGCTTCCCGGTCCGACGCGGATGACGTCGCCTTCTTGCGCGGCGTCGATCGCGGACTGGATCGTCGCGTACTGCGTGGGTACGTCGAGGGTACCCGCCGTCGCGCGGCCGTGGGTGAGCAGGGCGAGGATCACCGCGGCGAGCGCGGGGACGAGCCGACGTGCGTCGCATCGGCGCGAGTCACGGCAGCGGGCGGTGGTGGCGGCTGGTCGGAATGGCATCCGTCATCTCCTTCGGTCCGTCGGGAACCTACGCTCGGGGTCAGGGGATCTCGTCGGCGCCGAGGTCGACCGATGCGCGTCGCGCGAGATCGCGTGTCGAGAGACCGGGTCCCGTGGTCCGGTTCGGCCCGGCGTTGCGCGGGTCGCCGTCGATGTCGAGCCGCGGTGCGAACGGTGCTGCGTCGGTGCCGCGCCCGAGGCATTCGGAGTCGGGAGTGAGGTGGAAGTCACCCGCGTCCGGGTCGACGAAACGCGGATCCGCATCGAGGTTGCCGGATCCCGGGAACCCGTCGCGCACGCTCGTGTACTGCACGTCGATCGTCGGCCCTTGAACGGTCGAACGGATCTCGTTCCAGCCGTCGGGGCCGTTCCCGTACACGATGGAGTTGACGACGCGATGGCCGGTCGCCGCGAACGCGATCCCGGCACCGAGCGGCGCGGTGTTTCGCGCGATGGTGTCGTGCGTGAGGGTCGTGGTGCCGCGAGACGTGTCGCCGAGGTAGATCCCGCCGCCATCGCGCATCGCCTGATTACCCGTGATCCAGTTGTTCGCGAAGTAGGTGTCGCGGTGCGTCGAGACATGAACGCCACCGCCGAGCTCGGCACTGTTGCCGCGGATCCGATTGCCGATCACGTGAACGCGGCCGTTCCGGTTGAGGTAGATCCCCCCGCCAACGTCCGACGTCGAGTTCGACGTGATCTTGTTGCGCAGGATGCGGCCGCTCGAGGAGTCGATGCGGACGCCGCCTCCGGCTCCCGAATCGTGATTCTCGCGGATCGAGTTGTCGCGAAGGAGGAAGTCGCTACATTCTTCGATCGCGAGGGCTCCGCTCGGTTTCTCGTGGTGGCGCGGATCGCAAGAGATGCAGGTGTTGTCGGCGACGATGTTGCCGAGAATCCGCAAGCCATCCACGTCGTGGCACGAAATCGCCGTGCCGCCGCTCTCCGCTCGATTGCCTGTGAACTGGTTGCCATCGAGCGTCGCGGACGTGCATTCGAACAAGGAGACCGCGCCGCCGATCGCCGCCGTGTTGGCTTCGAACGTATTGTCGAAGAGCGCGATCGCGGTTTCGGTTCCGTAGATCGCTCCGCCTTCGTCGTCGGAGACGTTGCCCTCGAATCGATTGGCGTCGATCGCCGGTGCACCGCGAAGCACGTAGACGGCTCCGCCCGATCCGCCGGTCTCGTTGGCGACGAAGCGGTTTCCCGTGATCCGCGCTTCACTGTCGATCAGCAAGACCGCACCCGCACCTTCGTCGGATCGATTGTCCTCGAGGATGTTGTTCTCGATGCGCGGCGAGGAGCCGGTCGCGAAGATCGCGGATCCGTAATCGAGGTCGTCACCGTCGCGAAGCGTGAAACCCGAGAGCACCGTGGAGGTGGTCTCCCCGGCGTTGAAGAGTACCGTCCAATCGGACGTCGCGGGGCGCAGGATCGTCGCCTCGGGACCGTCGAGGCTTCGGACCGTGACCGCGTGACCGCGGAAGACGAGATTGACGAAGTAGGTCCCGGGCTCGACGACGATCGTGTCGCCGTCGCGCGCCTGATCGATCGCGGCTTGGATCGTCGGGACCTTCGAAGGCACCGTGAAAACGTCGGCCTGCGCCGACGTCACGCAGATCACGAGCGTCGTCATCGCAGCGACGACGTTGGACGCAAGACTCGTCATGGCTCTATCCCCCTCGGTACGGTCGGCGGTTCACGTCGCGCATCCTCGACGGCGAGAGTATCCGATCGGGGGCGGTGGCACCAGGGGGTACCGCCCTCACGGCACGACCACGTCCAGCACCGTGACGTCGTCGGGAACCACACGGCAGGGGATCGTGACGGGCTCGGCGTCGGCGATCTCGATCCGGACGTCGTAATCGCCCCAGGGCAAGAGGGTCTCGACCTGGTAACCCGACAGCCCGTCTTCGACGTGCGCGACACGTCCGTCGGGGTCGACGACACGCACGGACGATCGCCGCGCGCAGTCGACTTCTGCCGTTGAGTGCGCCATCGTCCCGCCTCCCCAAGGGAGCAGCGCGTGGTGGATCCGAACGACGAGTCCGCTCGATTCGACGAAGCGCAGATCGCGTTGCACATCCGCGGCGGATTCGGACAGTTCGAGGCGCTCTCCGATGGGCGATGCGAAGGCCTGTGTCGCTCCGTCGTCGTCCTTCGCGTAGGCCGTGACCGTCCAGATGCCACCGGGTGCGAGGCCCGTGACGTCGAATCGGCCTTCCGCATCGGTTCGCGTGCTCACGCTCTGGTGCGGGCCCTGCGCGCGCAGCCACAGGTTGGCGCCGACGAGCGCTCGGTCGGAGGGCCCGATCGCGCGGCCCGTGAGGCGTGCGCCTCGATCGAGCTCGACGGCGACGGGAATCGTCTCGTCTTCGGTCTTCAAGCGCACTTCGCGTACGGTCGAGCGTCGATAGCCCGGAGCCGAGACCGCCACCGTCCACGATCCGAGCTCGGTCTCGATCCTGTAGACCCCGTCGCGTACTTGGTGTCCGCCGGTGAACAAAGAGCCGAGTCCGCGATCGATCCTGAAGTCCGCATCGCGGACAGGACCGCCGCTCGCGTCGCGGACCGTGACTTCGATCGACGCTCGCCTCGGATCGTAGCCGAGGTCGGGTAACACGAGCGTCAGGTTCGTGTGCGGTCCCAGGGTCCCGCGCTCGACGACCGAGGCGGATCGATTCATCCCGAGATGCTGCGACGCCTCGACGTCGACGGCCTGACGCGGTACGTCGTGAAGCTCGAAAGTCCCGTCTTCCGAGGTGTGTGTTTCGCCGCACGGAAGTCGCGTCGTCCGGTCGAGCGGTGCCATGGCTCCGACTGCCGCACCGGCGACGGGCGATCCGTCCTCGTGAACGACGCGCCCTGCGATCGTCACGCCCGGCTCGAGCGTGACGTCGATCGTCGCGGCATCGTCGCCGAGTTCGTAGGTCGGTGTGATCGAAGGCGCGTGCCCGGCCGCGTGGAGGAATGCTTGCTCGTGTCGGTCGGCGAGCTCGTCGAGTCGAGTGCGTGTCATTCGGATCGAGGCGCGTCCGTCGGCGTCGGTCGTGATCTCGGGGCCGCGGTAGCGGCGGTCGCCGAGGGCGACGCGTTGCACGGTGGCGCCGGCGATGGGCAAGCCGTCACGGTCTCGAACGCGGATCGTGGCCACGTCGATCGGCGTCTCGTCCGCGAGCACGATCGCCGGAGCTTGCTTCGTGCTTCCGGGAACGACGTCCATCGTGATCTCGATCGGCGGCCCGCGGTGCGTGTCGAGCCGAGCCTCGACCTCGATGCGCGTCGGTCGCGTCGGTCGCGTCGGGATGGTGCGGAGGAGGTAGCTACCGTTGGCGTCGGTCGTCACCGGGGCGGGCGAATCGAGGAGGAATCGCGGGGTCGGTTCGACCTCGGGGTCGCGACACGCCGTGAACATGCGCGCGCCTTCGACCGGACGTCCCGTCGAGTCGACGACGCGTCCCTCGATCCGCGCGCTCGGGAGCATCGCGATCTCGACCTCGACGCTCGATCCGGATTCGGGGACTCGCAAGCGTCGTGTCGTCGTCACGTAGCCGTCGAGCTTCGCGGTGACGCCGCCGAGCTCCTCGTACGAGAGGCGCCACCAGCCGACGGCCTCACGGGCTTTCGCAGGGACGCTCTCGAACGAGAAGCCCCCGTCGACATCCGCTGTCGCGCGGTCGAGCGCGATCTCGTCGACAGGGTTCTCGAGGATGTCGGTCCCATCGGGGTGCTCGATCGTGCGTCGACCGCGCCCGTACCAAAAGACGATGTCGGCCGCTGGCAAGACGGCACCCGTATCGGCGTCGACCACGCGGCCTACGATGCGCGCCGCACGAGGCAGCGCGAAGTCGCGGGGGCGATCGCCCGAGTCATCGGGCGCGGGCCGTAGACCGTGGCTTGGTAGAAACGGCGGAAACCCCGGCGCGTCGACGCGAATCGACGACACGAGTCGTTCGCTCGCGTCCGAGTCTGTTCGGGGGATTCCCTCGACGCGGTAGCGGCCGTTCCCATCCGAGACACCGTTCCGCCGGACGAGGGCACAGGAGACGACGCCGGTCCAACGAACGCGCGCGTCTTCGAGCGGGACATCGGCGAGGTCCGTCACGGTGCCGTAGAGCGCGCTCGAACGACGAAGGAGCATGCGGACCGAGGATCCGGGCGCAACACCACGAGTCACGGTGGGACCGAACGCCGGCGACCGAGCACTCGGATTCCCGTCCCCGATGCGTCGCTCGGCGAAGACCTCGTACTCGTCGGCATCTTGCGACGGATCGATTACGAAGCGGCCGTTCGAGTCCGTCGTCACCCCGGGGAGTTCATCGACGTCGACCGGATCGCGAACGTCGGCGGGATACGCGACGACGCGCGCTCCAGCGATGGGATCACCCGCTTGCGTCACGACGATCCCTTCGATGGCGGCGCGTCGCGATTCGGTCTCGGGAGTCCCCGCCTCGAGGAAGGGATCCGCCATCGGCGGACCTTGCGGGGATGCCCTGCGGACGGCGATCGACGCATTCCGATCGTTCGTCGGCGCAGGGGGACCATCGTTCGCGATCATGCGTGTGAACAGCAGGAAGACGGCGACGGTCGAGAGGGTGATCGCGGCAGCGTAGGGCAGGACCGCGCTCGCGCCCGGCGCGGCAGAGCCGCTCGAGCTCGTCGCCGCGGTCGACGGCGCGCTCGATGATGTCGACGAGGCGGACGCGGACGCCGATGGGGCTTCGTTCGTCGCGTCGAGGGGCCAGGGTCCGCCGCGATGCGTCGCGAGTGACAGCATGGCGGGCATCCATGCATCGCGGCGTCCCGCATGCCGGGTGTCGAGTCGCTCGCGCAGCAGCGCCAAACCTCGTGCGAGGCGCTTCTTGACGGCCTCCTCGGTGACGCGCTCGATCGCGGCGATCTCGGTTCGGGACCGCTGTTCGAAGTAACGCATCACGAGCGTTCGGTGGTAAGGCTCACGCAGGGAGCGGAGCTCCTCGACGAGTCGTTGCAGCAGCTCGGTGCGTTCGTCGTAGCGACGCGTGTCCGTGACCGGATCCGGCGGCAGCACGTCGCGCTCGCGGCGCTTGCGGGCCGATTCCTTGCGATGGAGCTGCCGAGCCGCGTTGCGAACGACCGTGGCGAGCCAGCCGCGAAGCGAGCGCGCCGAGCGGGGCGGTGTCTTCCACGCCGCGAGCCACGCTTCCTGTTCGACGTCACGGGCGTCGTGCTCGTCCGCCGAGAGCTGTCTCGCGAGAGCGCGGACGAATCCGCCGTGCCGCGCCAGATCCGAGAAGTCGACGCTCATGGTTCCTCCTGGTCTCGGGGTCCTTGTATCCGGTCCGCAGCGAGAATGCGACCGGCACGGAAGAGGGGACCGAGAAACGGGGAGGGAGCGAAAGATCGCGAGCGCGCGTTTCGAAGCTCGTGATCCCCGATCTCTCGTCGCGCATAGTAGGATCTTCCCTGCCGGAAGTTTCGAAGACCGGATCGACAGGAGGGAGACATCCATGTCACGCAAGATGAAGGTATTCGGCATTCTCGTGCTGCTCGTGGTGCTGGCCGGGGTTGCCGTGGTGTTTTGGATCGATCGGATCGCCGTGGTCGCGGTCGAAAAAGGCGGGACGTACGCGCTCGGGACGAACACCGAGCTCGGTTCGGCCCACATCGGGATTCTCTCGACGTCGGCGTCGTTCTCGGGGCTGAAGATCGACAACCCCGACGAGCTCGAAGACGTCGAGTTCGACGTTCCGTACTTCTTCTCGGTCGACGAGGGGAGCTTCGGGGTGAACGCGAAGTCGCTCCTGTCGTCGGAGATCGTGGCGCCGAAGCTCGAGCTGGAGAAGGTCGGCGTGAGCCTCTACAAGCGGGGCGCGACGTCGAATTACGGCATCATTCTCGACAACGTCAAGCGTCTCGGCGGAGAGGATTCGGGGGGCGGGGACGAGAAGGGTGGCGGCAAGACATTCGTCATCGAAGAGGTCGTGATTCGCGACATCACCGTCCACGCGGACATGATTCCGATCGGCGGCAGTCTCACGAAGATGCCGCCCGTGCGCATTCCCGAGATCCGCCTCGAGGACGTCGGTCGCGGCGACGCGCTGTCGATGGGAGACCTCGTGGCGACGATCGTGACGGCCGTGCTCGAAGCCGTCTCGATGAAAGTGGCGGGTCTTCCCGGCGACATCGCCAAGGAGCTAGGCGCGGGACTCGAAGGCATCGCGGATCTCGGTATCGACGTCGTCGGCGAAGTGACGAACGTCGCCGGCGACGTGGTCGGTGGCGCGGCCCGTGAGATCGAGAACGCCGCGGGAGAGGCCGCGGAGACGATCGATGGAGCCGCCGAAGAGGTCGGCAACGCGGTGAACAAGATCCTCGGCGGATCCAAGAAGAAGAAGGACAAGGACGACGCACCGGATCAGTAGGCCGATGCCCGACGGATCGTGTCGTCAGGCCCAGGTCCAACCGAGGTCGGGTCCTTCGTCGTCGTCGCGTTCGTCGTCGGCGAGCGGGTCGTCGTCGTCACCGAGTTCGTCACGTTCGTGCTCGCCGCCGTTGGTGAAGACGACGACGTTCGTGAGCGAGAGGCGGCGCCGGCTCGCGGATCCGGGGTTCGCGATGACGGCTTGCACCATCCACGTCGAGCCCATCGGCAAGTTGCCCGTGTCGACGACCGGTTGGGTCGGATCGATGAAGGTCGGCGCGACGGGCGGGTCCGGGCGCGCTGCGCCGAAGTAGTTCGACGACCCCACGAGGTCGGGCCGGCCGAGGTTGTTCGCGACGACCGAGGCTCCGCCGCCGAGGAAGTCGAAGCACGCGAGCCCGAGGTCGTCCAGACGCGTGATCGAGTCGCCGTCGGGCCGGCCCTGGTGCAACTGCGCCACGAACTTTCCGTTGGTTCCCGCGAGGCGCTGGATCGCCGTCGCGAGGGTCGATTCGTGGTGGATCTCGAGGCCGAACTCGAAGCCTTCGCCGCTTTGGCGTCCGTTCACCCAGACGACGTCGGTGTCGGGATCGGTCGGCGCGCAGTCGAGCGCGTCGAGTTCACGCTCGACGATCGTGAACGTCGAGGATGCGTTGTCGATGAGGCCGAGGATCGTTCGACCGTCGTCGTCGGTCCACTCTTCGATGTCGTTGACGAACGTTGCGAGTGAGCGGATGTCCCAGGCGTCGCGACATCCGTTCGAGTCGCAGTCGTATTGGCCGACGCGAACCACACGCCCCTCCGCGGGCGCTCCCGACGAGACGACGAGGTTCGCGCCGCAAAGCTCCGCGTCGGCGGCATCGCCGAGCCCGTTCCCGAACGCGCCGTCACCGGCGTCGTCCGCATTGGCGAACGTGCAGACGAGCGCTCGGGTGTCGAGGTCGATGCCGACGATCGTGTCCGACGTCACCTCTTCGGTGTACAGAATTCGCGCCGATGCGTCGTTGGAGTCGATCACGGCCGGGCCGTACAGACCCGCGCCGAAACCGGGCGGGAGCGGGACGGCCACCCCGGTCGGGAGCCCGCCCGGCAAGAGGTATTCGCGCGCGGTCGCCGTACCTTCGGGGTCGAGCTGCCAATACGTGTCGCCGTCTTCCGAGATGGCGATTCCCGTGAGGCGGAGAGCCCCTTGCAGTTCGAGGGTCTCCCAGCTCTCGATGATGTGGCAACCGGAGGTCACGCGCCAGATTCGGAAAGGCGGGTAGAGCTCGCTCACGAGTACGTCGTTCGAGAAGTCGGGCTTGGCGAAATCGTCGAGGCCGAACAGGGAAACGCTGGATTCGAACACGCGTTGGCATCGGACCGATTGAATCGCACGAGCGGGTGGAGCCGCGTCGAGTGCGGGGGCCTCGAGCAAACCCGTGCGCGCGTCGTGTTGCGCGACCGCTTCCGTCGATCCGATCGCGAAAAGCACGGCGATCGCGCCGACGAGCGCGAGGGGATCGACCGATCGACGAGACGGCTCGATCGTGCGGCGAGAACGGAACGACAGCGTGGATCCCCTCATCAGAACTCTCCTTGGTTGCGGACTCCGCGGCGAACGCGCCGACGATACTCGGTCACGAATCCAGCGTCAACGGCTCGGTCGTACGATCGCTTGACGTTTCGGTGTCGCGTCTGCGAACATCGCGCGCGTCGTCATCGCATCGATGAAGGAGATCGCGTTGAGATTTGCAAAGCGCAGAGGGGAAGCGCGGGCGGAAGACGTCGTGTCGAACACTTCCGCGTCGAGCGCGGAACAAGCAGGCGCCGTTGGGGTTGGCGGTTTGTGCGAGTTGCCGGGCGCGAGTCGTGCCGAGCTCGAAGCGTTTGCCGAGCGGCTCGATGGGGTCGATACCGTCGATTCCGTCGCGCCGGTCTGCGTCGTTTCCGCGGACGATCCGGCGGCGCCGTGCGGTGCGGCGTTCGCGGCGGCGACATTTCGTCGACTCGTCGTCGTGGGCTCGGAGGGGGGATCGATCGGCGAAGCCGTTGCGGGCCTGCGAACGCGAGGAGCCGACGGTCGGCCGACGTCGGTCACGCTGATCGCGACACCCGAGCGGCTCGCTCGTTTCGGACTCGAAGCTCTGGCGGCCGACGTCCACTCTGTGGGCGCCACCCGCGGTTTCGGAATCCTGACCGCGGGAGACGACGCCGCACTCCTTCGATTGTGCGAACGCATCCTTCGCGCGCGTCCCGCCACGAGCGGACGCGGTCGACTCTACGCGACGAACTCCGAGGAGATTCCCGTACACCTCCACGATGCCGAGCTCGAGGCTCGCGTGCTCGATGCGGCGGAAGTCGAGCTGCGCGTTGCC
>JAUIME010000788.1 GCA_030433195.1 bacterium | reverse complement strand
ACCGAGCCCCGCACCACCGAGGGCCGGAATCTCGACGCCTCGTATCGAAGCGAAGACCTCCGCGATCTCGCGGCATCGCGCCTCGTCGATTCCGATCCCCGTGTCTTCGACCGTGAATCGGATCGGCACCCCGCGGTGGATGTCGTCATGCGACCGATCGCGTTCGACGCGGATCGTCACGCGGCCCCCACTCGTGAACTTCACGGCGTTGTCGACCCATCGCTCCAGCAACTCGACGAGTCGAGGCGCGTCTCCGACGAGACGCTCGGGAACGTCGGGTTCGATCGTGACGTGAAGCGAAGTTCCTTTCTGTGCGGCTTCGGACTCGAACGGCGCCACGGCATCCGCGACGACCGTGCGTACGTCGAAACCCACGGCGTCGACCGTCACGGTGCCGCTCTCCAGCTCCGTGAGATGCCGCATGTCGTCCACGAAGCGGACGACCGAGTTCGCCGAAGCCCGAATCACTTTCAATCCTTCCTGCAGCGTTCTCGTCGCTTGCTCCGACTCGAGCAGCTCATCCGTCGTCGATCGAATCCCGCGGATCGGGGTTCGGATCTCGTCGCCCACATGCGCGAGGAAATGCAGCCGCGCACGCTGGAGAACCTCCGCTCGTTTCGCGACGTCCCGTAGGCGGTCCAACTCCTTCTCGACGGCGACCGATCGTCGGCGCTCCGCATCGCGCTCCGACCGTAGTCGTTCGGCCGTCGCTTGCGTCCCGTCGAGAAGCGCGTTGAACGCATGGGCGAGTTCACGAAACTCCTTCGACCTCGGGGCGTCGGCGCGCAGCGGACCGTTCGCACCACGCGCCGCGATTCGCGCCAAGCGCGTCAGTTGCTTCACGGGAGCCGCGACACTCGACAAGAACCGAAGCGACCAGACCAGCGGACACACCGCGGCCGCGACCACCACCAACCACGATCCGCTCGCGCGCGCGGAAGTCCCGGGTTCGGTCGTCTCGAGGACCAGCCACTGGACGGCCAGCACGACTCCGGCGTTGAGAGCGAGAGCACGGGCGAGGCGTCGATGGAACCCGAACACGGCTGGGCGCTTTCGCTGCATGGATGGGTCGCGGAGGGTGGGCGGAGCTCGAGAACCGTCACGGACGCGCGGGGCGATCACGGCCGTTGGCGACAACCGCATCGAACGGACGATCCGGATCGATACGGAGACACACGGGATTGTCGACCATCCCCGGCGCGCCTTGAGAGGAAACCCCGACGCCGGGATTCGAAGGAGCACCTATCCGCCAGGGGAGCCATATGTTAAAGACGAACCGACGTCCGGAATCGCCCGGGCGACGGGAGAATCGCGCCAGCAAGAAAAAATGTCGCTCGCCCCGTAAGATCCGCGGTCAAGGCCGCGCTTGGTTCTTCGAAGAGGCACGGTTGCGTGACGCACGAGACGGATCGATCACGACGCTCGACAGCACCGGAGGCCCACGCGCCCCCGACGGCCTCTCGGCCCCTCGGCGAGGCAAGCGTAGCCGAACTCGAGCGACGTTGGACCGAGCACGGGGACGCGCTCGCGCGCGACCTCCTCGCGATCCGGCGTTGGCGCGACGGCGACCGCGACGCGGGGCTGGCCCTGCTCGAAGAGTACGAGGCGTTCTTCTATCGCGTGTGTGCACGCTTCGGAGTACGCGAGACCGCCGAGCTCGAAGACGTTTACCAGGAGGTCGTACTCGACCTCACCGAACACCTCCCCGAACTCGCGCATCGGGTGACCAAGAGCTTCGCTGGGTTCTATGCATGGCGCATCCGCAACGCGATCGGCCGGGTCCGCAAGCGGTCGAGTCCGCAGGGGATCTCGATCGAAGACGCCGGCACGGCGCCCGTCGCCGAAACGCCCCCCGAGCCGCGGCTCGAGGCTTGGGAATCGATCGAACGCTGTTGGCACAAACTCCCCGAGCGCGAACACCGCGTCTTCGAGATGCGTTTCCTGCAGGAGATGTCGCTCGCAGACATGGCGACGCACCTTCAAAGCAACGTCAACGCAGTCTCGCAGGCAGTCTTTCGCATGAGCCGCAAGATGAAGGACTGTCTCTCACGCGCGGGGTACGCGGCGTGAAGCGTCTTCGACGAGCCGCACGCACGCTGCCTTACCGGAGTCGGTCATGAAGACGCCCGACGACTGGCCTCCCGCGATCCTCGAGCTCGTCGATCGCGGCGGCGAACCGCCGGATCCCGACGACGCCGAGGTCCGAGCGATCCTCGATCGCTTCCCGGAGCACCGGGCCGACGTGACGACGTTCCTGTGGCTGCGCCGCGAGGTGTACGACGCGACCGCCGACGACCCGACGGCTCCGGAAACGCCGATCCCCGCATCGACGCGCGCGGCGCTTCGGGCACGGGCCGCCGAGGCACTCGAGCGATCGATGCCGACGGCGCGTGACGAGCCCCCCGCCGCCACGCCGCCACGTCGCGACGAGTCGGCTCCCACGGAACGCTCCCCGCGGATCTTCCGAATCGTGCCGTGGATCGCGGCCGCCGCCGGGATTCTCTGGCTCGCCTTCGCGATCTTCTCGAACGATCCCGAAACGATCCGCGAAGGCCCCTCGTACGCGGCCCGCTTCGAAGCCCGACGGA
>JAUIME010000050.1 GCA_030433195.1 bacterium | reverse complement strand
CGGTGTTTCCCGTGAACCCGAAGTCGAGCGTGCTGCGTTCGATGAAGTGCTATCCGCGCGTTTCGGCGATTCCTGATCCCGTCGACCTCGCGATTCTCGTCGTCCCGGCTACGGCCGTGCTCGCGGTCGTTCGCGACTGCGCGAAGAAGGGCGTTCGAGGGCTCGTCGTCATCACGGCGGGCTTCCGCGAGACGGGGCCCGCGGGCGAGAAGCTCGAGCGCGAGCTCGAACGCCTCGTTCGCAAGCACGACATGCGCATGGTGGGGCCGAACTGCATGGGTGTCATGAACACCGAGGAGGGCGTGCGGCTCAACGGTTCGTTCGGAGCCGTGGTGCCCGAGCCCGGGTCGGTCGCGCTCGTGTCGCAGAGCGGGGCGCTCGGCGAAGTCATCACGGCGATGGCGCGCGACGCCAACATCGGGCTCTCGATGTTCGTGAGTCTCGGCAACAAGACCGACATCGCGGGCAACGACCTCCTCGAATACTGGGAGCAGGATCCCGGCACGCAGCAGATCCTGCTGTACCTCGAGAGCTTCGGGAGTCCGCGCGAGTTCACGCGAATCGCGCGGCGGGTCACGCGCGAGAAGCCGATCATCACCGTGAAGGCCGGGCGAACGAGCGCGGGGGCGCGCGCGGCGTCGTCGCACACGGGCTCGATCGTCGGCGTCGACATCGCCGTCGACTCGCTGTTCGAACAGTGCGGCGTGATCCGCGTCAATTCGATGCAAGAGATGCTCACGCTCGCGACGGCGTTCTCGAATCAACCGCTCCCGAACGGCAACCGCGTCGCGATCGTCACCAACGCGGGCGGGCCGGGGATTCTCGTGACCGATGCGTGCGTGCAACTCGAGCTCGAGATCGCGGAGCTCGCCGACGAGACGCACGAAGCGCTGCGCGCGCTGCTCCCGGCCGAGGCTTCGGTGGCGAACCCCGTCGACACCACGGCGAGCGGGCAGCCCGAGCACTTCGGCGCCGCGCTGCGCGTCGTCGAGAAAGACCCCAACGTCGACGCGATCATCGTGCTGTTCGTGTCGCCGATCATGATCGACGGGCTCGCGGTGGCCGAGAACATCACGAAGGCGCTGCGGCGCACGCGCAAGCCCGTGATGAGCTGCTTCATGGGCAAGCACCGCGCGGACGAAGGCATCGCCGAGCTGCGAAGCGCGAAGATCCCCGTGTTCAAGTTTCCCGAAGAGGCGGCGCACGCACTCGCGTCGATGTGCCGGTTCCGCGCTCATCAGAAGCGGCGGGTGGGCAAGCGGCGGTCGTTCGAAGTCGATCGCGAGGCCGCGGCGAAGATCTTCCGTCGTGCCGAGCGGGAGCGTCGTTCCGAGCTGCGGCCGGCCGAAGTCGCGGGCGTGCTCGCGGCGTACGGTTTTCCATCCGCGCCCTCGAAGACGTGCGCCTCGGCGGCCGAGGCGGTCGCATTCGGGAGCGAAGTCGGATATCCGATCGTGCTCAAGGTCGAGTCCGATGTCTACTCGCACAAGACCGACATCGGCGGCGTGGTCCTCGATCTGCGCAACGGCGACGAGGCGGCCGCGGCGTATCGTGATCTCGAGGGGCGCATCCGCGAGCTCGACCCCGACGCGCGCATCCAGGCTCAGAAGATGATCCAGGGCGGCCGCGAGGTCATTCTGGGCATCAGCGACGATCCGCAGTTCGGCCCGCTGCTCGTCTTCGGTCTCGGGGGGATCTACGTCGAGATCATGAAGGACGTGGCGGTGCGGATCCACCCGATCACGGATCTCGACGCCGAGGAGATGATCCGGTCGATCCGCGGCTTTCCGCTGCTCGACGGTGTGCGCGGCGAGGCCAAGGTCGATCTTCCGTTCCTCCGACAGCAACTCCTGCGGCTCTCGCAGCTCGCGGGCGACTTCGACGTCATCAAGGAGATGGACATCAACCCGTTCATCATCTCGCCCCGAAAGGGGATCTCGGCCGTGGTCGACGCGCGCATTTCGATCCACATTCCGGGGGAGTCGGAATAGCGCCGACGGCTCTTGCGACTCCCGAGATCGCGTGCTATGTTCTCGCGCTCGGAGCCGATCGGGGTGTAGCTCAGCCTGGCTAGAGCGCTACGTTCGGGACGTAGAAGTCGGAGGTTCGAATCCTCTCACCCCGACCACTTCGGTTCCTTACTTCTTTCTCCCAAGCTCGAGGAGCCCGCCGCAATGGCGAAGCCGCAACGACACCGCAAGTTGACCTGGCGCAGCAAGAAGGCCAACCACGGCCGCAAGCCGGCCTGCGGAAAGCCCAAGAGCACGCTGAAGCGCGCCTGATCCCATGGCGAGCCGACCGATGAACTGCGTTGAGAAGCGCGACCTGCTCTTCTCCGAGAAGGCGTCGGCTGCCGAGCTCTCGAAGGCCGGCGAAGACTTCCTCTCCCAAGGCCGCCTCGCCGATGCTCTCTCCTTCTTCCTGAAGGCCGACGACGAGTCGGGCATCGGTCGCGTCACCGACCTCGCGGTCGAAGAGGGCGACACCTTCCTGCTCGAGCAGCTCCGCCTCGCCAAGCGCACCGTCGATGCCGCGCTTTGGACGAAGACGGCCGCCAACGCCGAGCGTCTCGGCAAGCTCGACTTCGCGATTCGCGGCTACCGCGCCGCGGGTGACGACGCGAAGGCCGACGCCATCGTCGAAGAACGGGCGAAGAAGTCGGGCGAAGCGCTCCCCGACGATCCCTCGATCCCGGGCGCCGCGCCGATCCGTCCCGCGTCCTCCTGATTCGACGCGCAGCGACGAGACGGGTCTGAGTCGGCATGGGCCCGATTACTTACGGGCCCGAGTACTCACGGGCCTGCGTCGTTACGGGCCAGTCCGCGCAGCACCTCTCCGTAATCCGTGAAGGTCGACGGCTGCGGTGCGTCGTCCGCGTAGGCGTACGTCGCGCCGTCGAAGCGGCCGTCCCTCGGACCGAGCGTGACGAGCGCGGTCGATACGGTTCCGCGCTGCTCGTGCACCTGACAGATCGGTTCGCCGCGCGTGCTATGGACGGTTCGGTCGGCGGCGATCGCGAGGAGGTGCGCCGCGAGGTCCTGCCTCGAACGGGTCGCGGCCGCGCCAATGGGATCGAAGTGCTCTTCGATCTCGGACGTGAATTCCGAGTCGACCTCGCCTCGATTGGTGAGCACGTGCATGCCCGCGGTGAGCTCGGTTTCGCGGAGCGAATCCTCGAGCGCGAAAGCGTGCGCGTGTTCGGCGTCGACGACGAGCAGGTTGCACGGGTTGTAGCGGGCGGGGTCGCTGGCGAGCAGAAGGTCGCGGACGTTCGCGAAGGTTCCTGCGTGCAGCAGGTCGACAACGAGGCGACCGCGCGACTCGCGCGCGGGATCCGGCGTGCCCGCGGGGCGGTTCGTGACCGCGACGACGGTCCCGGCCGCGTTCACGCCGAGCCAAGTGCCGCCGGCTCGAACATCGAGCGGAGCGACGAACGGCGCCGATCCCGGCGCGGCGGGCCAGAGCCGAGGCGGGGCACTCGGCCGAGCCCATTCTTCGTCGCGGTTGGCGACGAGAACGGTCGGAGCGTCCGGGAGGACGCGATGCAAGAGCAGCACGAAGCACATGGATCGGATCTCGTTCGGATTCGGCTGAGTCGCCGGTGATTGTATAACGGCTCCTCCCCGAAGCGAGAGTCGTCGCCCGATCGGCGTGACGACGTTCCCGAAGCACGATTCTGACCATCGCGGTCGCTCTCGACCGAGAAAGGACATCCCGGGGTGAAGAACGACTTGGAGATTTCGCTCGGCGTCACGCCGAAGCCTATCGAAGACATCGCGGCGGCCATGGGCCTCGAGCCGGGTGAGTTCGTCACCCACGGGGCGACGCGCGCGAAAGTGAACCTCGACGTCCTCGATCGACTCGCGGACCGTCCGCTCGGCAAATACATCTGCATGACGGGCATGACGCCGACGCCGCTCGGCGAGGGCAAGACCGTGCAGACCATCGGTGCGTCGCTCGGCCTTCACAAGCTCGGGCATCGCGTCGTGACGTGTATCCGCGTCCCGTCGATGGGCCCGATCTTCGGCGTGAAGGGCGGCGCGGCAGGCGGCGGCCTCTCTCAAGTCATCCCGATGGAGGACTTCAACCTCGGGAACGCGCCCGACATCCACGCGGTGGCCGACGCGCACAACCTCCTCGCGGCGTTCCTCGACAACGCGCTGCACAAGCGCAGCGACCTGCGCATCGATCCGCTTCAGATCACGTGGCGTCGGTCGATGGACTGCAACGATCGCGTGCTTCGCAATGTCGTCGTCGGTCTCGGCGGCAAGGCGAACGGCATCCCGCGCGAGACGGGTTTCGACAACACCGCGGCGTCGGAGATCATGGCGATCCTCGGATTGTCGAAGGGCTACGCGGACATGCGCGAGCGCTTGGGTCGCACGGTGATCGCGTCGAATGTCGACGGCGGCGTCGTGACGGCCGAAGACGTGAAGGCCGCGGGCGCGATGGCGGTGCTGCTTCGCAATGCGCTCCGACCGAATCTCATGCAGACGATCGAAGGCACGCCGTGCCTCGCGCACACGGGACCGTTCGCGAACATTGCGCACGGCAACAGCTCGATCCTCGCCGACGAGGTCGCGCTGCGCTGCGCCGACTACGTCGTGACCGAAGCGGGCTTCGGAGCCGACATGGGCGCCGAGAAGTTCTTCAACATCAAGTGTCGCGTGAGCGGGCGTTCGCCTGATGCGGTCGGGATCGTCGTGACGCTGCGCGCGCTCAAGATGCACGGCGGCAACGTCAACATCCGCGCGGGGCAGGAAGTGCCGGCGTCGCTTCGTGAGCCGAACGAAGAGCACCTCGTGAAGGGACTCGAGAACGTCGCCAAGCACATCGAGAACATCAAGAAGCACGGCGTGCAGGCGGTCGTCGTCGTCAATCGATTCCCGGGTGACACCGACGCCGAGCTCGATCGCGTGGTCAAGTCGGCGAAGGATCTCGGTGCGTTCGATGCCGCGATCAGCGAAGCGCACGGGCGTGGCGGCGAGGGCGCGGTGGCGGTCGCCGAGGCGCTGCAGAAAGCGGCCGAGGCTCCGTCGGAGTTCCGACACCTCTATCCGTCGGACATGCCGATCCGCGAGAAGATCGAGACGCTCGCGCACGAGATCTACGGCGCCGACGGCGTCGACTTCGGGCCGGGCGTGCTGCCGAAGATCCGTCGCTACACCGAGAACGGCTTCGGCTCGCTGCCGATCTGCATGGCGAAGACGCAGTACAGCATCTCGCACGATCCCAAGCTCAAGGGCCGCCCGCGCGGCTTCCGTCTGCCGATCCGCGACATCCGCGCGGCGGTCGGCGCGGGGTTCCTGTATCCGCTCGCAGGCGACATCCAGACGATGCCGGGCCTGCCGACGCACCCCGCCGGCGAGGGCATGGACATCGACGACAAGGGGAACGTGCGCGGCTTGTTCTAACAGCCCGTTGAAAAACTCACCACAGCCGGAATGGCGAGCTTCCTCCGCCTCTCGCCGCGACCGAAAGCTCGACGTATTCACCGATACGACTTCGTTTCGGCCGCGACGACTGGCGGGAAATCTCACGATTCCAGCTCGCGTCCGTTTTTCAACGGGCTGCTAACCTCCGCCAAGCGGGTGCGTACGTTAGCCTTCGGAATCGGCAACGATTTCGCCTCGAGTTTCGGCGCCGGTTCTTCCGATGGTAGGGAAGACACGGACTCTCCGCTTCGGTCGGTCGGCGATCGTCATGGAGGGTCGCTGGCGCCCCATCGGGAGGACCCCGCATGGAGATCTCCTTCTTCTGCGAGAGTCGGGACTACCTACGCGTGAAGGCCAACGTGCCGGTGCGCTTCCGTTTCTCGGGTGAGCGATTGGAAGACTCCGCCCTGGAGCAGGAATACGAAGGGGTCTCGCGGGACCTGAGTGGTGGGGGGCTGTTGCTGCGCGGTCCGATTCCCGACGATTCGTGGATCCCCGATCTGCTCATGGAGCGGATCACGATCGTCGTGCAGGTGTTTCTTCCCGACGCGCACGAACCCGTGCGAGCGCGCGCGCGCGTCGCTTGGATCGATACCGGGAAGGGCGCGCGCAATGCGAATGCGCCTTCGGTCGCGTCGAACGAACCGGCCGAGCACGACGAGCACGAGACCGGTCACGAACCGCACGCGCAGCACGCGGAACACCCCGAAGCCACGCTCGATCAGGATGCTCCGTCGCATGGCTCGACGACCGGCCATGCGTCGCACGGCGCTCCCGTGGAATCCGCGACCGAATACGACGACGGTCACGCCTCGCTCGGGCTGAAGTTCGTGCAGATCGCGCGCGAGGATCAGGATCGACTGTTCCAGTACATCCTCGAGGACCTGCTTCCCTGATCGCGCGCACCGCTCGCTCCTGTCGAACGGTCGCGTTCGAGCGGTAGGGGCCGACGCCACGGGCTTTCGGACGAGCGATGTAGACTGTCGCTTTCGAACCGAACCCGTGTCCGTCGCACCGAGGAGTCTCACCGATGTCGCTGCCTACCCGTCGCCGAGTTTTTTTCGGGATGGCGTGGATGCGTTCCGTCGGTGTCGGTCGCTTCGCGATCGCTTTGTGGGCGCTGGCACTCGCGGCAGGTCTCGCGGGGTGTGGTTCCGGGGAGCCTGCAGGCGAGCCCCGTCACGTCGTCGTCGTGTTGATCGACACGCTGCGCGCGGATCACATGGGCTGCTACGGCTACGCGCGCGACACGACGCCGAACCTCGATGCGTTCGCTGCCGATGCGGTGCGGTTCGAACGTCCGAACGCGCAGGCGAGCTGGACGCTGGCGTCGCTCGGTTCGATCTTCACGTCGTTCTATCCGCCCAAGCACGGGCTCGTGCATCCGTCGCGTCGGACTCCGCTTCCGAGCGCGAGCACGACGCTCGCCGAGTATCTGCAAGACGCTGGATTCGCGACCGCGGCGTTCGTCGCGAACGGCATCGTGATTCCGGAGACGGGGCTCTATCAGGGCTTCGACGTCTACGAGCAGATTCGCGGGTTGTACGCGGGGCGCGACGAAGCCGATCTCGTGAACCGCGAGGTGTTCGAGTATCTCGACACCGACTATTCGCCGGGCGAGCCGCTGTTCTTGTACGTCCACTACATGGATCCGCACGATCCCTACACGGATCCCGACGATGCGTACTTGCAGTGGGACACCGACTACGACGGGCCGTTCACGGGGGAAGGGCGCCGGACGGTGCAGAACGCGTTCGTGAAGATGCGCGACGGCGAGGATCCGCAACTCGACACGCGCGACCTCGAACATCTTCGTGCACGATACGACGGCGAGATTCGTTCGGTCGATGAGCGCGTGGCGGAGTTGTTCACGCGCCTCGACGAGCTCGGCATCTACGACGAAGCGATCGTCGTCGTGACGAGCGATCACGGGGAACAGTTCTTCGAACACGATTCGCTGAAGCACGCGACGACGGTCTACCAGGAAGAGATCACGGTGCCGCTGATCGTACGCGACCCGTCGCAGAAGAAGCGCGGGCGCGTGGTCGCCGATCCCGTCGAGACGATCGACATCGTGCCGACGGTGCTCGAACGGTTCGGGATCGCCGTGAACGATCTCGACGGGCGCAGCCTGCTCGGGGCGATGCGCGGTGAGGCGCTTCCCGCACGGCCGCGGTACGCCGTGACGCATCATGCGTGGGTTCGCGAAGACGGGCGCTTCCGTCGGCCGCGCGTGCCCGTGGGTGCGGCGGTTCCCGCGCAATGGGCGATCCTCGACGGCGACGACAAATTGCTCGTGCGGGAGGGCGTGGTCGAGTTGTACGATCTCGCGCGGGATCCGGGCGAGCGGAACGACCTCGCGGCGGGCGGCGATGCGGCGCGGATCGCGGCGCTTCGCGAGAGGCTCGACGGCTGGCGTTCGTCGCAAGAGGCGGCGCGGATCCCGGCCGATCCGTTCACGCGCACCGAGATCGACCGTGTGCGGACGGCACTCGAAGAGCTCGGCTACGTCGAGAAGCGCGAAGGCGACGATTCCGATGGCGGCGCGTCCGGTACCGAGCCGGGCGACGACAGCGACGACGGAGACTCACGGTGATGGCGGATTGGATTCGCGAGCTCGAAACTCAGCTCACGCAACGGGAGCGCGACCTCAGCGGACTCGACGGCGACGCGCAGTTCGCTCTCTTGAAGGGCAAGGTCAAGCAGATCCTGCCCGAAGACAAGGTGCTCGAGCGCTTCCGCGAGTCGCGCAAGAACGGCAAGCCACTCGTCGTGAAGCTCGGCGTCGATCCGACCGGAACGGCGCTCCACCTCGGCCATTCGGTGCCGTTGTTCCTGCTGCGCCGCTTTCAGGATCTCGGTCACGAAGTGATCCTCATCGTCGGCGACTTCACGGCACAGATCGGCGACCCCGCAGGACGCGTCGACGAGCGGCCGCCGCTCACGCGCGAGCAGATCGAACAGAACTTCGCGACGTACCGCGACCAGGCCGAGAAGATCCTCGACCTCGATCGCGTGACGATCCGCTACAACTCCGAGTGGCTCGACGGCGTCTCGCTGCCCGACCTCATCGGCACGATGAAGGGCATCAACATCTCGGCAAGCCTGCAGCGCGAAGATTTCCGCAAGCGCATCGAGCAGGGGCATTCGTTGACGCTGGCCGAGCTCCTGTACTCGGTGCTCATGGGGCTCGACTCGGTCGCGCTCGAGTGCGACATCGAGATCGGCGGCATCGACCAGTTGCTCAATCTGCAGATGTGCCGCACCGTGATGGAGATCCACGGTCAGATCGCCGAGGGCATCGTCTGCACGGACATCCTCGAGGGCGTCACGGGCGACGGCTCGAAGATGAGCAAGTCGATGGGCAACGCGATCGCGCTCGACGACGCGCCCGAGGAGATCTACGGCAAGACGATGTCGATCCCGGATCGCCTGCTCGAGTCGTGGTTCCGTCTGTTGACCGAGATCGAGGATGCCGATTGCAAGCGGCTCATGGAAGGCATGGGCGACGGGACGTTCCATCCGCGCGACGTGAAGGCGATGCTCGCGCGCGTGCTCGTCGCGATCCTGCACGGCGGCGACGCGGTGGCGGGCGCCGAGGCGCACTTCGAGTTGATCTTCCGCAAGAAGAAGACGCCCGACGACATGCCCGAGATCGCCATCGGTGCGAGCGATTGGAGCGAGCTGAGCTTGATCGACGTGCTCGATCGCGGCGGCGTCATCGCCACGCGCAGCGAAGGGCGTCGGCTCGCGCAGCAGGGTGCGATCCGCTGGTGTCCCGCCGACGACGAAGACGCCGACTTCGTGAAGCTCGAAGAGGAGCGTCTGCCCGATCCGCCTTCCGACCTCGTGCTCAAGATCGGAAAGCGCAAGTTCCTCAAGGTCGTCGCTTCGTAGTCGACGGCTTCTTGGCTTCGCCCGAGGTGCGCGCTTCGTCGCGGCATGCGCGCACGTAATCGATGAGGGCGTGGAACTGGTAGTGCAAGTCGTGCTCCGGAGTATCGAGCGGGCTCTTGAAGTACGACGCGAGATGCGTCATCGAACCGCTCTCGCCGCGCCGCCGCGCGAGCTCCGCAAAGCGCACGAGATCGAGCAGCACCGGCGCCGCGAGGATCGAGTCGATTCCCTGCCAGATGAACTGCAGGCTCATCTTCACGTCGAGGAAACCGCGGAAGTGGATGAAGTCCCACGCGGTCTTCTGGTCGTGCAGGCTCGGCACGTAGTCGATGCCGACGTGCGTGTGCACGGGATACCCGAGGATGCCGGGGATGACTTCGTCCTTCGAGCGAACCTTGCTCTCGCGGTTCTCGGGATCGGCGAGCACTTCGCCGTCGCGGTCGCCGAGCAGGTTGTAGCCCTGCCACGACATGACGTTGAGGTTGCGGTAGCGGAACATCGGCGCGAGCGCCGACTTCACGAGCGTCTCGCCGGTCTTGCCGTCGTTGCCCATGTAGGGGAGGCCGCGGCTGTCGGCGAGATCGCGCAGCGCCGGCACGAGCGCGGCCGGAGACGGCGTGAAGTTCACGAACGGGCATCCCTCTTGGAGCGCCGCGTAGGTGTAGAGCGAGCTCGCGCGCAGGCCGCCGCAGTCGGGTTGCTCGAGAGCGGCTTCGAAGGCCGCGAGATCGTGCGTGGCCTCGCTCGGCTCGATCGACGGCTCGGTCGACGACACGTTCGCGACGATGATCGCGTCGAGATCGTGGCGCTCTCGAAACGCGGCGAGGTCGGCGCGGATCCGGGCGACGGCCTCGCGCCCGTTCGCGACCTCGACGACGTCGTCGGCGAAGCTCGTGATGCGCTGGCCGCTCGCGAGCACGGTGCCGGGGCGGATGTTCTCGTCGACGGCGTCGATGTCGTCGCGCAGCTCGAGCAAGAAGTCGTGGCGCAGCACGCCGGTTTCGCGATAGATCTCGAGCGCCGCATCCCACAGCGAGCCGGAGCGGATCTCGTGCCCGCCGAACACGAGCGAGTCGAGCGGCGGCACGCCGATGCCGTCGGCGTCCTGGGTCTCGGTGAACATCCCGTGAGCCTCGCAGAGGCCGCGCGTGGTGGCGAGCGTTCCGACGATCGCCGTAGTGGCGAGTCCGCCGCGAGCGCCGACCAACCAGATTCCGGTGCGCGGCGTGGTGGGCTTGGACACGGGGACGACTCCAAAGAGGCCAGCGGGCACGACCGGCGGTCGGGCGGCGGTTTCGAGCGAGACGATGCGGCGCGCCGAGCGCGCATTGCCGAATCCGAGAGACTACCTTAGATCGGTGTCTCGCCGCAAGTTCCGGCCGTTCAAGGGGCAACGAGCGCGAGGCCTCGTCGCGATCCAGCATCTCGAACGTCGCGAGCGGCGGTTCGGTTCGGTTGTTGGCGCAGATCGGAAATCCTACGATCCGACCGACTCGGCGCGTTCGAAGGGTTTCGGACGGATGCCGGAGCCCGACGGCCCGCAGGAGCCCGCATGATCCTCGATCGACCGACTCGAGAACTGCTCGACGCGACCGCATCCGGCGACTCGACGCCGGGCGGCGGTGCCGTCGCCGCGCTCGCCGGCGCCCTCGGCGCGGCGCTCGGCGCGATGAGCTGCCACTACACGATCGGCCCGAAGAAGTTCCAGGACCGCGAGGCCGCAGTGCGCGCGCTCCTCGAGAAGCTCGAGGCCGAGCGCGAGCGGCTCACGGCCATCGTGCAAGACGACATCGACGCGTACGGCGCGTTCACGAACGCGATGGCGATGCCGCGCGATACCGACGACGCCAAGGCCGCGCGCAAGGCCGCGATGCAGGAGGCGCTGGTCGGTGCGATGGAGGTGCCGCTCGCGTGCGCGGGTTGCTGCGCGACGGTGCTCGCGCTCCTCGAGGAGCTCGCGCCGATCGCCAATCCGCGGCTCGCGAGCGACGTCGGATGCGCCGCGGTGATGGCCGACGCGGGCTTCCACGCGGCGCGGTTCAACGTGCTCGTCAACGTCGCGGGCCTCGCGCCCGGCGAGCGCCGCGATGCAGGCGTCGCGCGCATGACCGAGCTCGTCGAATCGGTGGCGGGGAAGTGCCGAGCGGTCGTCGACGTCGTCGAGGCCGCGCTACGAGTCGCGTGACCGAGAACCCGAACGAACGTGCAGGGATTCGAAAGGTGAAAGCGTGAGCGAGCTACGGATCGATACGACGAACCTCATGGCCGACGCCGTCGGCGACGAGCACGGTGTCACGGCCGCCGACGAAGCCTGGCTCGCCGAGGAGTGTACGCGCGTGCACGCCGAGATCGACGCGGCGCGCGCCGCGGGCGGCCTCGAGTTCTTCGACCTCCCGCAACGCGAAGAGTCGATCTCCGAGTGCGAAGCGCTCGCGGCCGATCGCCGCGGACGATTCGAGGATCTCGTCGTGCTCGGCATCGGCGGTTCGGCGCTCGGGACGATCGCCGTTCACCGTGCGCTCGCGGTTCCGGGATCGGGGACGCCGCGTCTGCACGTGCTCGACAACGTCGACCCGGAGTGGATCCACCGCGCGCTCACCGAGCTCGATCCGAAGACGACGCTCGTCAACGTCATCTCGAAGTCGGGCGGCACGGCCGAGACCGCGTCGCAGTTCTTGATCTTCCGCAACTGGCTGCGCAGCGCGCTCGGCGATGCGTATCGCGATCACCTCGTCGTCACGACCGACGTCGAGAAGGGCGTGTTGCGCAAGATCGCGCGCGCCGAGAAGCTCGCGAGCCTTCCCGTTCCCGACGGGGTCGGCGGGCGGTTCTCGGTGCTGACGCCGGTGGGGCTGTTCCCGCTCGCGATGACGGGCGTCGACATCCGCGGCGTCCTCGCGGGCGCCGCCGCGATGGCCGAACGATGCTCGATCGGCGATCCCGTCGCCAACCCCGCGTACCGCCACGGCGGCCTCATGCACGCGCTCGAACGTCGCAAGGGCAAGCCGATCCACGTGCTCATGCCGTACGCGCAAGCGCTGCTCGATCTCGCCGATTGGTTCCGCCAACTGTGGGCCGAGAGTCTCGGCAAGCGCCTCGACCGCGACGGCAACGAAGTCTTCGTGGGCCCGACGCCCGTGAAGGCCCTCGGCGCCACCGACCAGCACTCGCAGCTCCAACTCTACGCCGCAGGCCCGTTCGACAAGGTCCTCACGTTCCTCGGCGTCGACACCTTCCGAGACGACGTCCCGATCCCGAACGACTATCCCGAAGAAGAGGGCTTCGCGTACCTCGGCGGCAAGTCCCTCGCGACGCTCCTCGACGCCGAACGCCGCGGCACCGCCGTCGCGCTCACCGAAGCGAAACGCCCCAACTCCACGATCCAGTTCCCGACCATCGACGCGGGCAGCGTCGGCGAGTTCCTCATGCTCATGGAAGCGCAAACCGCCTACGTCGGTGGCCTCCTCAACATCGACGCCTTCGACCAACCCGGCGTCGAAGCGAGCAAGATCGCCGCCTACGCCCTCCTCGGCCGCAAGGGCTACGAACAACGCCGCGCCGAGATCGAAGCGCGGCTCGGCGGAGGCTGAAGCAGCTCGCTCGGTGGGATCCGCTCGCTAGCGGATTCGTTAGTGCCGAACCGAAGCGGGGCGGCGATCCGCTCCGACGTCGGTAATCCCTACCGGTCACGAGCAAGGGATACCGCACGACGTTCCGACGGATGCGTGGACTCGCTACTCGCTCGAGTCGTCGTCGATCTTCGAGGCGAAGCGTCGCACGAGTCCTTGGATCGATTCGCCGTAGGTGGGGTGGATGTGGACGGACTCCGCGTACTCGCTCCACGTCATGCCGCGGTCGACGGGAACGAGCAACGACTGGACGAGTTCGGCGGCGTCGGGAGAGACGAATGTGGCGCCGAGGAGGCGTCCGTTCGATCGGTCGGCGAGCAGTCGGTAGAAGCCCGTCGTCTGATTGGCGACTTTCGCACGTCCGATCGACGCGGCGTCTTCTTCGACGACCATGACGTCGTGCCCTCGTTGTTCGAGGGAATCTCGCGACGGGCCGACGCGACCGACTTGCGGATCCGTGAAGATCGCGTATGCGAGCGTGCGATCCGCGCGGCGCCGATCGCCGCCGTCCCAGATGGACAGGAGGCGTTTGTGATCCTCGTACGAGACGTGCGTGAACGCGGGCTGGTCGATCACGTCGCCGATCGCCCAGACTCTTTCGTTCGACGACTGAAAGCGGTCGTCGACGACGACGAAGCCGCGGTCGTCCAACTCGATGTCGGCGCGATCCGTGTCGAGTGCGTCGGTGTTCGGGGTGCGTCCTGCGGCGACGAGCACGCGCTCGGTCTCGAGCATCGAGCCGTCGTTCAGCTGGATCTGGACGCGCGTACGGCTCGACGACATCGCGCTCGCTTCGGCGTTCGTGCGCACGACGAGGCCGTCGGCGCGTAGGGCCTCGGTGAGCACTTCGGACACGCGTGGGTCCTCTTCGGAGAGGATCCGATCCTCGCGTTCGAGGATCGTGACTTCCGAACCGAGGCGGTGCAGGGCTTGGCCGAGCTCGATGCCGATGTAGCCACCGCCGAGCACCACGACGCTGCGCGGCGGACGATCGAGATCGAAGACGTTCGCGTCGGTGAGGACGTCGACGCCGTCGATCCCGTCGATCGGAGGCAACATCGCGCGGTGGCCCGTATTGATCACGATGC
>JAUIME010000787.1 GCA_030433195.1 bacterium | reverse complement strand
GTCGGCGCTGCAGTCCCCGAGTCCGCGCGATTCCGAGCGAGCCATGCGCGCTGAAAGCGAACAGGAGCCCGTTCCGACAGCAGACAACGCAGACGAGACGCCCGCACCACGCGTCGCTCTCGACGTGCACGATCGCGCCACCTTGGCCGGGCGGGTCGTCGACGATCGCCGTCGTCCGGTCGCGGGCGCGACCGTCGAACTCTGCATGCCCGACCGAGCACAACGATCGACGCACACCGACGCGAACGGCGATTTTCGATTCACCGACATCGAACGCCCCGACTCTAGCGGTATACGAGCTGCGCTCTTCGCATTCGATTCACGGGGACGAGCCGCCACGCGATCATGCTGGATCGTCGCGAAATCCGAAGAGATCGATCCGCTTCTTTCCTCGGCCTACATCTATGGAGGATCGGTCATTCCGCTGGGCCCCGCCCGTCGGCTCGAAATCGTCGCGACTCTGGGAGGCCGCGCGGTCTCCGATGTCGAGTTGTTCGTCGAGGCCGGCCTCGAGCGGCGCGAGGTACGGCGACTCACAACCGACGCGAACGGGCGCGCACACATCGATCACTTCCCCGAGGGCGCCGTGTTCGTCGCGGCATCCTGCCGCGATCTGGTCGGTTTCGCACAAGCGGCACTCGACGCCGACTCCGCGCCGCTGCACATCGCCCTGCGCCCGGCCCGATCACTCGATGTCGTCGTACGTGACGCGACGACGGGAGTCCCGATCGAAGGCGCTACCGTCGTCGTGCGAGACCTCCGTCGCGTCTTCGAACCCATGGTCACGAGCCGATTCGGGGTCATGTGGCACACTTGGAACCTCGACATCGACCCGACGGACGCATCGGGTCGAACTCGTGTCCACGCTTTGCCCATGTCGGACGCACTCCGCGTCGTGGCGTCGAAGCCCGGATTCGGCTTCGTCGGTCGCGGCCCCTGGAAAGACGAGGCCTCGGTGCGGCTCCAAGACGGCGTCGATTCGGTCGAGTTCGAGCTCACGCCGATCGACGAGCGCACCGTGCGAATCCCCGTCCTTACGGGATCGGGCCCGCTCCCGGCCGACGGGACACCGCTGACTCTTCGCGAGCGACCCGGATACGCGGCACCGAACGAGGAGCTGCGACCTACTCGAGGCGTCTTTGAAGCCGGCGAGATTCGGATCGACCGCGTGCCACCCGGCTACCTCCACGCGCTGGCCACGACGCCCGACGGTGCGCTCGCGCCGATCCGAGTCGCCGCCGCACAGACCGTGGGACAGGAGACTTCCTTCGCGCCCGCCCGTTCCATCGAAGTGCGTGCTCACTTCCCCGACGAATCCGCCGCGACCGGCGTGATCGTGATGGCACGCACGCGCGGAAACGCAATGGCCGCCGAGCCCGTACGGACCGACCACGAGGGACGCGCGCGTATCGACGGAATGCCGGGCGACATCTTCGATGTCTTCGTCCGACATCCGCACGATCCGACGCATGAGGTCCGCGCAGGATCGGCCAATCTCGGCTACGGCGACGCCCACCTCGACGTGTTGCTTCCTGTCGTAGCACGGCTCGAGCTCCAACTCTTCGACGGTGACGAGCCGCGACTCCCGCCGACGTTCCGACTTCACGTGAGTGGCGGAGGCGGAGTTCTCGAAGAGCGCCCGGAAGAAGGAATCCTCGTCGTCTCGGTTCATCCATCCGCTCGCACCGAGGAGCTGGGGATCACCCTGTTCGGGGAGGGCTACGTCACGCAGACTCACGACGTGCCTCGGGCCGCACTCGAGTCACCTGACCCGTTTCGAATCGATCTCGTTCGGGCCGGAGTCGTGCGAGCCAACCTGACCCAGGACGACGATCAAGAGATTGCGCTCGTCCTCGAGGAATGGAATCCCGAGAAGCGAGCGTGGAAGCGATGGGATGGCAGCCTCGCCGCGATCGAGCACCCGAACGACGCCTACGGGCGCATCCGCTTCGAGCCCCTCGCGCCCGGCCGCTACCGCGTACTCGATACGGCGTCGGGCGTGATGAGCGAGCCGGTCGACGTTTCCCCACGGTCGCCCCTCGCGGACGTCGTTCTGGACGTGTCGGCCTCGATCCGGATCGCGGGTCGCGTCGTCGCGCCTCCCATGGAGAATGTCTCGCTCGCTCGTGTTCGGATCACGAGCTCGGACGATCGACCGGCATCTGCGGGCGCATGGGCGGACGACATCCGCGGGATCCCGGCCGGCGTGGAAGTAGAGCGGGACGGAACGTTCGAACTCCACGTTCCGCGGGACGATCGCGCGACGCTCGTCGTATGGCATCCCTTCCTCCGCCCTTCGTCGAAGTCCGGCTTCTTCGAAGTGTCCGGGCCGACCGCCGACGTCGAGCTCATCCTCGAGCGCGGTCCCGAGCTTCGCTTCGCAGTTCCCGATGACGGCGCCCGATCGCCCTACGGCGGCAGCGGCGTCCACGTGGCGCTCTTCCACGGCGCCGTTGACGGCCCGCCGATCACGAGCGCATTCGCACCCGTCGTCGACGGGACCGCGCGATTCGGCGGCTTCGTCCCGGGCGTCTACACCCTCTGGATCGGAGCGCCGACAGGGTATGCGCCCGTCGTGCTTCGCGACATC
>JAUIME010000786.1 GCA_030433195.1 bacterium | reverse complement strand
TGGATCGCGCGGCCTCCCGTGGTGACTCTTACGGACTCGTAGGGTCCGAGGTCCGCATGGCCTGCGACGTCGACGCTCAAGGTCCCGGGCGCATCGAGGACGATCGTGCCGAGGTCGGCGGTCCTGCCGGCGTGCACCGCAACGTCACCGAGTGAGAAGGCCGGTACGCCGTCCGCTTCGGCGACGAGTCGATACGTGCCGGGTGTCACGTTCGGAATCGAGAATGCGCCGTCGAGTTCGGTCATGGCCGATTCGGTGAAGGGCGTTGGATCGGCGCGTAACGTGAGCCGCGCGCGTACCGGTGCGCCATCGGCGCGGACCGCGCGTCCGCGTACGATTCCGGTTCCCGCCTCGGTTCGATCGATGACGATCGGAGCGACTCGAATCGCGCCGCTCGACGAATCTCCGGCGTCGAGCCGCGAGTATCCGAGCGCGCGCTCGCGATCTTGCGGGTGACTCACCGTGAGGTCGACCGCCTCGCTCGGGACGGCGACGATCAAGAAGGTGCCGTCGTCGGTCGTCGTCGTTTCGGCCGACCAGAGGAAACCCGTGGCGGGATCGGGGCGGCTCCCGCGGGCGCGTACGAGCATCGCGGGCAACGGCCCGCCGTCGGCGTCCACGACGCAGCCTTCGAGCGTCGTCCCGCGTTCGAGCGTCACGTCGAGCTCGACGAGATCTCCGGGAGCCGCATCGACCGGAGCTTCGGCGGTCCCGAGTCGTTCGTGACGATAGCGGAGGACGGTCGCGGGGGCGAGGCCGCCGAGTGCATAGGCCCCCGCGGAGTTCGTTTCGGCGAGACGAAACCCGAACGAGTCGGGTGCTCGCGTCGTCACCTGCGCGGACTCGACGGGCCGGCCCTCGGCATCGCGCACCACGCCTCGAACGGTAACGGCCGCCTCGAGGACGATTGCGATCGGGACGTCCTCAGCGGCTCCGAAGGTCACGACGCGGCGCTGCGGTGCGAGTTCCGAAGCGAGGATCGAGACGGTGCACGTCCCGGCCGCGATCGACGAGATTCGGAACGCACCGTCCGCGTCCGTTCGTGTGGTACGCACGAGTCGATTCGAGAGCTCCGTCCCGAAGCGATCGACCGCGCAAGGTTCGTCCACGGCGGCGACGTCGATACGAGCGTCCGCGACGGCGCGTCCCGCGGAGTCGGTCACCGTCCCGTACAGAGACGCGCCGCCACGATCGAGGACGATGCGCGGACGCAGGGTCTCGCCGGCGAGGCCCCCGAGCCGGATCAAACGCGACGGTGCGAACGCGGGGGCGTGTGCTGCGATCCACCGCCCATCGCTGACCCCGCGAATCACGAAGGAGCCCGCGCTGTCCGTCGTGGCGACGATGCGTCCGTTGCGGCGGTTGTAGTAGTCGCTCGTCCAGACCGCTGCCCCAGCGATCGGCTGGTCGTCGCGATCGACGACCCGTCCCTCGACGGTTTGGCCGCGGGGTAGGCGCAGCTCGTGCTCGACGTTGTCGCCGGAAGCCACTTCGAGTGTCAGCGTCCCGTCGACGAGGTCGTACGGGCCGACGTCGTCGACGAAGCGCAGAACCCCGGGGGCGACGTCCCGAAGCTCGACGAGTCCGTCCGCATCGCTGCGAAGTTCCACGATCCGTGTACGGAAGCGACTTGCCGGAGCGTCGGTTCCCGGGCACCTGGGGTGTGGCGCGACGACGACACGCAGACCGCGATCCGCGACGGGCTCTCGAGTGTCTTCCCAGACGATTCGAATCGACACGGATGCCGCGGGCGCGGAACCTGTGGAAAGCGACGGTGCCACGTTCATGCGATCGTCGCTGCGGGACCGAGACGCGACGAGGAACGGCGCACGCGGACTCGCTGTGCGAGCGACTGCGAACGTCGAGCCGTCGCGATCCTTACTCGCGAGGGTCGTGACTCGGGGA
The DNA here is from genome assembly GCA_030433195.1 of bacterium. Classification (GTDB taxonomy): domain Bacteria; phylum Planctomycetota; class JACOTG01; order JACOTG01; family JAUIME01; genus JAUIME01. Next base: position 692 of record JAUIME010000786.1, on the reverse strand, counting down.
GGCGTCGGCGTCGATCGATCGTCGGCGCGCGTCGCGTCACGCAGGAACCAGATGCCGAAGCCGACCGTGACGACGACTGCGGCGATCCAGACGACGGAAGTCGGTGGCGTCGCGAGGCCATGCGCGATGGGGCCGTGCGTTGCGGTCGCGGATGATTCTCGTACCGCAGCGCCGCGCGATACGACGTGCGTCAGCGGTAACACGGCAAGGCCCGCGAGCGCGCCGCGCCACTCCTCGGGCCCACCGAGCTGACGCTCGAGATCGGCGCGCAAGATCGTCAGAGCACGCCGCAGCCTCGTGTAGACGGTTGCGCGCGGAATGTTCGCGTGCCGCGCGATCTCGTCGGCCGCCAGCCCGCGGTAGAAATGCGACATGACGACCTCGCGATAACGCGGCGAGAGTCGCAGCACCGCATCGGTGACTTCACGCATCACCTCGTGATGCGCGAGATCGTCGGCGAGATCCGTGCTTCCTGCCTCGTCGCGAGCGCACGTTGTTTCGCGCCGGAGTCGCCGGGATTCCCCGCGATGATGGCGCATCGCGAGCCGCCGCACGACTTGCCGCAGCCACGCGCGCAGGCGTCCGGTGGGGGTGTCCACGCGGGGCCCGCCTAGCCGCCCAGGCCGGGGGCGGGCGGCGCTCCGTCACTGCACGCGCTGCGCCGGGCGGTCACGGGGCCTACTCGCGGTAGG
>JAUIME010000785.1 GCA_030433195.1 bacterium | reverse complement strand
TCGCGATGTCGCCGCGGCGATCGCGATACGAATCGGCGAGCTGCGTGAGCACGCGCCGGAACGACGGCAGCCCCATGCGATCGTCGGGCGGGAAATACGTGCCGGCGTAGAACGGCGCGAGCGTGTCGGGCGTCAAGAACACCGTCATCGGCCAGCCGCCCTGCCCCGTCATGAGCTGCACCGACGTCATGTAGATCTCGTCGAGATCGGGGCGCTCCTCGCGGTCGACCTTGATGTTCACGAAGCGCTCGTTCATGAGCTCGGCGGTCGCGTCGTCTTCGAACGATTCGCGCTCCATGACGTGACACCAGTGACACGACGAATACCCGATGCTGAGCAGGATCGGCTTGTCTTCGCGCCGCGCGTGCTCGATCGCTTCGTCACCCCACGGATACCAATCGACGGGGTTCGTCCGGTGCTGCAACAGATACGGACTCGTCTCGTCGGCGAGGCGGTTCTCGGTTCGATTCGGATCGCTCGCGCCGCTCACGACGCGCGCTCCTCGGCGCCGGCATCCTCGCGCGGTCGCGGATGGAGTTGTCGCAAAAGATCGAACGAGTAGAGCCCCGTCTCGTGACCGTCGCTCCATCGAATCCGAATGGCGTAGCGCCCCACGGCCTCGAGCTTCATCGGCCGGATGTCGGCCGGCACCGCGTCGGGGTTGAGGATGCGTTTGCCGGTGATCTCGTCGATGCAGTGCGCGCACGGACACGCTTGGCGCAACGCGCGCACCGGGTAGCTCGATTCCAAGCCGTCACTCCACGAGATGCCGAGCATCGACGGACCTTCCTGGCGGATCTGCACGGGCTCGGGCCGCTTCATTTCCACTCCATGCTGAACGCGGGATCGAACGAGCCGGATCCGGCGGTGACCTCGTCGAGTCGTGCGATGGTCGCACGCGCGCTCGCGCGGATCGCCTCGGCGATCGCGCTGTCGGGACGCGCGGTCAACACCGGCGCGCCGGCATCGCCGCCTTCCGCGACCGCGGCGTCGATCGGGATCTGTCCGAGAAGCGGCACGCCGCTCTCCTTGGCGACACGCTCGCCGCCGCCCTTGCCGAAGATGTGCACCTGCTTGCCCGACTCTTCGACGTAGTAGCTCATGTTCTCGATGATGCCGAGGATCGGTACGTTGACCTTCTCGAACATCTTCAGACCCTTGCGCGCGTCGATGAGCGCCACCTCTTGCGGCGTCGTCACGATGACGGCGCCCGTGAGCGGAGCCATCTGCGTGAGCGTGAGCTGGATGTCGCCGGTGCCCGGCGGCAGGTCGATCACGAGGTAATCGAGCGCGCCCCATGCGACCGCGCCGAGGAACTGCTGGATCATGTTCGACACCATCGGTCCGCGCCAGATGACGGCTTCGCCGCCCTGCGCGAGAAAGCCCATCGACATGAGCTCGAGCCCGGCGGCCTGCACGGGCAGCAGCTTCTTCTCGGGCGTCACGCGCGGCTGCGCGTTCGTCGCGCCGAGCATGAGCGGGATGCTCGGCCCGTAGATGTCGGCGTCCATGATGCCCACCGACGCGCCGCTCTCGCGCAGCGCGAGCGCAAGGTTCACGGCGGTCGTCGACTTGCCGACGCCGCCCTTGCCACTCGCCACGGCGATCACGTTCTTGACGTTGCCGAGGAACTTCGGCGCCGCCTTCTCGGCCGCGACCTTGACCGCGACGTTCACGAACACGCCGAGCACGCCGTCGATCTTGGCGTCGCTGACGGCCTTCAAGCAAGCGTCGCGCAGACGTTCACGCAAGACGTTGATGGTCGGGCGGTCGCGCTCGATGTCGAACGAGAGATCGCCGTTCTCGAATTTCATGTTCTTCACGAAGCCGAGCTGGACCACGTCGCGCTTCAGCTCCGGGTCTTCGACGCCGCGCAAGACTTCGACGACGCGTTCGAGCACGACGTTCGAATCGGGAGATGCCATGGACGCTCTCCTTGGGCATAGCCGGGAGGGGTTGGGACGAAACGCCCCGAGAGTCATTTTCTAGACCGACGAGTATAGAAAACCCGTCTGGGGCGAGCGCTCTTTGAGCGAACGCCCGCTACAGCGGCCGGAGCCGCGCGTCGAGCCGGATTTCGATCACTTCAGAAGGATGCGAGATACGCCGAGATCGCCGACTTCGCGGCCGCGATCGCCGCGCCGAGCTCGAGCCCCTCCGCCAGCCCCGCCGCGATCCCGGCCGACAGTCGACATCCCGTGCCGTGCGCCGCCCCGCGACTCACCGCCAACCGCTCCGAGCGAAACTCGCCGACCTCGCCTGCGATGCACCACACGTCGATCGCGTCGCCGTCGAGGTGGCCGCCCGTGACGAGGGCCGCGCCCGCACCCGCTTCGACGAGCGCGCGCGCCGCGTCCCGCATCGACTCGCGATCACGCACGGGGGTTCCGAGCCACGCGGAAGCTTCGTCGAGATTGGGCGTGACGAGAGCGGCACGGGGCACGAGGTCGGTGAGGAGCGCCGCGAACCCTTGGTCGTCGAGCAGCGCGCACGATCCTCCGCTCGGCCTGCGCACCGGATCGACGACGATCGGCGACTCGAGGTCGGCGAGACCCGCGGCGACGGCGCGCACCACGTCCGCGTTCCCGAGCGCGCCGA
>JAUIME010000049.1 GCA_030433195.1 bacterium | reverse complement strand
TCCCCGCACGCCGAGCCGCTTGGTCGCACGCGAGCAGGCCCGCGAAGTAGAGACCGAGCAACGCCGTCTCCGCGCCGTGATGATCGGGTCGGCCGAAAGCGGCATACGACGCATGAAACGGCATCGTCGCGACGAGCAGCCCCGCGACGACACCGGCCGTGGTTCCCGCGAGACGGCGGCCGAGGAGATACGCCGGAATCACGATCGCGGCGCCCACGAGTCCCGAGACGATCGCACCGCACCACGCGATCACCGCGCGACTCGGATCGCCGAGCCCGATGATCCACGCCGGCAGCGCGATGCAGTAGTCGAACAGCGGCGGCCAGGTGAAGTCGCCGCCCGTGGGATACGTGCTGTAGCGATCGAACGGCGGCACGAGATGGCCGGCGAGGATCAGCTCGACGCGACGCAAGTGGTAGATCGAGTCGACGAACCCGATCGGAAAGTCGCGGGCACGCGCGACGAGATCGGGCATCGGAATGGCGCGCACGATCGCGGCGATCCCGTACAAGATGCCGAGAATCGCGACCGTCGAAGGGCGCGGATCGCGCGCCGAAGACACGGGTCGAGACTCGGTCGACGGGGTCGCGGGTCGGGGATCGGGAGCCGGCGTGCTCAAGCGGAATCGCTCGCGAAAAGGCGCCGAGTATACCATCCACGCACGACCCGAGCCGGGCCGCGGCGGCGGGCGAGCCACGGTCCGTTGGTACACTGCCCGGCCGGCAGACGGCAGAGCGCCGCGACCGCACGACGGCGAGCGCACGCACAACGGATCACCACGGGAGGGATCATGTCGAACTCGTTCGGACACGCGTTCCGCATCACGACGTGGGGAGAGTCGCACGGCCCAGGGATCGGCGTCGTCATCGACGGCTGCCCGCCCAACGTGCCGATCAGCGTCGACGAGATCCAGGCCGACCTCGACCGGCGACGCCCCGGGCAAAGCGACCTCACGACCGCACGGGCCGAATCCGATCGCGCGCGCATTCTCTCCGGGGTTGCCGACGGCAAGACGCTCGGGACGCCGATCGCGATTCTCGTCGCCAACGAGGATGCACGGTCGGGCGACTACTCCGACGTCCGCACCGTGTATCGCCCCTCGCACGCCGACTTCACGTACGCCACCAAGTACGGCATCCGCGACTACCGCGGCGGCGGGCGCGCTTCGGCGCGCGAGACGATCGGGCGCGTCGCGGCCGGCGCGATCGCCAAGAAGATCCTCGCGCGACGCTTTCGTTCGCGCATCTTCGCGTGGGTCGCGAAAGTCGCGAACATCGAGGCCGACGTCGATCCCGAAACGGTCACCGCGCGCCGCATCGAAGCGACGCCCGTGCGCTGCCCCGACCGCAAGACCGCAAACCGCATGAGCGAGCGCATCCGCGAGGCGGCCGAAGCCGGCGACTCGGTCGGCGGCGTCATCGAGTGCATCGCGCGTTCGGTACCGCCCGGGCTCGGAGCGCCGGTCTTCGACAAGCTCACGGCGTCGCTCGCACACGCCATGATGAGCCTGCCCGCGACGCGCAGCTTCGAAGTCGGACTCGGCCTGCGCTCGACCGACCTGACCGGCGCCGAACACAACGATCCTTTCACCACACGCGACGGCCGCGTGGTGCCGGCATCGAACAACGCGGGCGGTATCCTCGGCGGCATTTCATCGGGAGAGACGATCCGCGTTCGCGTCGGCTTCAAACCCACGTCGACGATCGCACGCGAACAAGACACCGTCGACACGCGCGGGCGCCGCAAGAAGCTCGCGGTCCGCGGGCGCCACGATCCGTGCGTGCTGCCGCGCGCCGTCCCCATCGTCGAAGCGATGATGGCGCTCACGCTGGTCGACCATCTGCTGCGGCACGAAGCGCAATGCGGACCGCTCGCGACGTATGGCAGCATGACGAAGAAGACCGCTCGATCGAAGCCGAAGAAGAAGAGCAAGGCGAAGACGGCGAAGTCTTCACCCGCGAAGAAGCGCACTCACGAATCGTGAACACACGTTCGTGAGCTTCGGTTACTCGCCGTGGGCGACGACGCGCAGCTCGCGATCGAGCGCCGGGTCGACGCCACGCGCGCCGAGCCGTAGCCCCCAACCGCCGGGCCCGTTCTCCACCTTGACGAGCACGTCGTTCCAACCGGGCGCGAGCGTCGCTCGCGTTTGGAATCGACCGCCCGCGAACGCCTCCGCGCCGGGCGCGAACACGACGACTCCGTTCACGAGGACACGCACCCGCCCCGAAGCCTCGCCCGCGAGTACGATCTCACCGCCCGATTCGCATCCGACCGCCGCATAGGCATACGCTGCGTAGCGATCCGCGACGCGCATCGAGGTTCCGAGATCGAGTCGCCCACTCGAGGCATCCCGCGTGCGCCAGTTGGCATCTCCCGAGGCGATTCGTGGCGCCGCTTCCGTTTCGGGCGGTTCGACGCGATCGAACGGTTCCGCCTCGCCAACGCCGGACGGCGACGTGTAGACGCGCGACAACAGCCACGACTCGATCACACCCGACGTGAGGCCGAACTCGCGTTCCACTTCGAGCGCACGACCGCCCCACTCGATCCGCGCGCGCGCTTCGATGACGTCGTGAAGGGGAACGATTCCCGACTCCGTCGCGGCACGGCTTCCGATCGGCACGTGCAGCGTGGCGACGTGCGTCTCGCCCGTGCCGAGCGATTCGAACGTCGTCGCCTCGGCGGCGTTCGCGCCTCGTTCGACGACCTCGACCGATCCCGCGACTTCCGGTAGCCAACGATTCGTGAAGCGTAGCGTGCCCGCGCCTCGCGCACCGCTCGGTTCCACGGCGAACGACCATTCGAACGGCTGGAGCGCTCGCACGAATCGTTCGGTACGTCGCTCATCGCCGGCGTCGAGAGCCCGTTCGAACAGCGCGCCCATGCGTTCCGGTATCGACGCACGGCCCGCTTCTCGGTCGCTCGGCTCTCCACGCTCCATCGGGGCAGACGGTGTCCCCGCCGCGGCCACGTCCGCACCGCGACGTCGCAGGTCGATGCGAAGAGTACGCGCACGGCGATCGGCGTCGAGGCGCGCATCGATCGCCATCGCGAGCTCCCCGAGCGGTGTCGCGGCCCAGTCGGGAGTCTCGCGATCCGCGGCGAGCGCGTCGACCCGGTCCCCGAGCGCGAGATAGCGCGGGCGTGCGTCGCCGAGACTCGCGGACGCCGAGGCATCGAGCGCGAGCAAAGCCCGATCGAGCTCGACGCCCTCCCGGAGATGAGCGGCGTCGAAGGTCGCGAGGTCACCCGCGTACGATCCGACGACGTACTCGCCCGGCGGAAGTGCCGGCACGCGAAGACGCACCCGTTGCGAAGCCTCGATCCGGTCGCGCAGCTCGATGCGCCACGAACCGCCCCGGACCGAGCGATCGAGCACGCGCATTCCCGAAGCCCGCACCACTGGCGCGCGCCCCGTGAGCAGGTCGAGCGTGATCGACTCTCGGACGTCCGCGTCGCGCTCGTACACCTCCGCGGACGAGCCGAGAAGGGCACGGTGGCGCAGCGAGGCGAGCGACCCCGCGTCGCGTCGCTCGATCTCGAGCCAGGGCACGCGAGGTTCGCCCCACTGAGCGCGTTCGACGATCGCGACGCGCAACGTCGCGAGGTCCGCCGGTACGCGGTAGCCGACGCCGTCGTAGTCGTCGAGCCGCAGGGACGCGAGCGCGCGCGGGACGTCGAACAGGATCATGCCGCGCATCGACGGAGCATCGGTCGCCGCGCCCGGCCGATCGCGGTATCCGCCGATCTCGAGCGACTCGCGCTCGACTGCTTCGGCGATCGACGCGTCGCGCATGCGTTCGAACCACGCGAGATCCACGGGCTCTCCCTCGTACGCGGCGACGAGACCGCGCGCGCACGCGGCCGCGATCGACGTTCGCCGATCCCCGAGCGACTCGCCGAGCCCCCGCGCCGTACCGAGCTCGGCGCGGAGCCACGCGAGGTCGGCGCGATGCCGCTCTCTCTCGGGCATCGCGAGTCGGTCGCCGTTGCGAATCGCCGGGAGACACGCGGCGAGCACGCCCGGCGCGCCGCCGTCGTGCCCCGCGAACATCCCATAGTGATCCCCACGCCAGAAGCGCGTTTCGAGTTCGTCGCGACGGCGCTCCGCGAGATTCTCGAGCGCGCGCGCGCGCGCACGTTCGCGTTCGTCGCTCTCGCGCATGCGCCTGGCCGACGCCTCGAGCGCTCCGAGCGAGAGCCAACCCGCCGCCCCGTCGTACGCGGGCGTGTTCGGGAAGACTTCGTCGCGATCGAAGTCCGGATCCGTCGCGGCACCGCGAAGGGTCTCGAGCGAAACGTCGAACCACGCCGCGAATCGATCGAGCGTGAGAGCAGCGTCGACCGCGAGCGCACGATCGAGCAGCAGGAGCCAGGCAGCGCATTCTTCGAATGCCGCGGGGGCGCGCAACGCGGCCGCGAGCCCCGCGCCCGCGCGATACGAGTCGGCGAATCGAAGCCGGTCGTCTTCTTCCGCGATCGACGCGGCGTCGTGACGGCCGGCGAACCACGCCACGAACGCCTCCGGCCAGTACGAACAAAGGAACGGCGTCGCGAACAGCATCTCGCGATACGAAATCGCGCGACCCGAAGCAGGATCCTCGATCCACAATCGGTCGTGACCCTGTGCGTCGACGAGCCAGGTGGTGCTGGACGCGAACGTCTGGAACGCCGAAGCGGCGAGATCGGACACGGCTCGCGGTAGCCCCGTCTCGGTCAGCGTCGCGTCGAAGGCACGGCTCGCCGCGACGAGGTCGTCCCAATCGCGAAGCGCCCACGTCGCGACGTCGCGCGCGTCGTCGAACGATTGCGTGTACTTGAACCGAAGCTCGTCGCCCGCGAGCGTCGCGACGGTGTCGTCGCGATACGCCGCGAGCGCGAAGCGCAGCGTGCGGTGCTGCCTCGGACCGAGCTCGCATCCGAACCGGAGCCGGTCGTCGTCTCGCGCGAACACGAAGCCGTGATCCTCGGGCCACGCGAGAATCCACTCTTCGCTCGGCCCGGGCGACGATCGCAAGGCCGAAACACGCCCGAGGTCGAGTCGTTCGACTCCCTCACCCGGAAGCGGAAGCTGCACGTGCACGAGGCACGGACGACGCCGGCGCCCCGTGTTCTCCACGCGAATCTCGATCAAGAAGACCGGCGCCGTCGACACGCGCGCATCGCCCGGGACGAACGGCGAGATCGCGGTCCAGTCGTACCGCAAGGTCTCCGCCTCGGTCGATCCGGAAATCGTCAGGGACGTCGGCGTCACGCGCTGCTCGAAGCGCCGCATCGCCGTGCCTTCGCGTTCGAAGGGAAGCGTCCAGACTTGCCGCGTGATCGAAAAACCGAAGCGTGCGGGCACGGGCTCCGAGGCCTGTCGCCCCATCGCCATCAAGCGGATTCCGCCCTGCACCGGACACGGGTCGAAGACCACTCCCGAGCCGAAACGGGCGAGTGGAAACTCGTAGAGAGTCGAATCCGCGGCGCGCGCCTTCGACGGCGCCAAGAGACTCGAGAGCGACACGATCACGACCACCAATCCTGTCGCGAACGCCACCCGAACACGAGCGTACGAGCTCGGCATCCCTGTCTCCCCTTCCATCGCGATCTCGGGTGCTACGTCGCGCGATCGTCGCCGCGATCAGCGGTCCGAGCGCGAGTCCTCCGCGGCGGCACCCTCTCGGGAATCGGCCGCGGCTTCGGCGTCGCGTGCTTCGGCCTCGATGCGGCGCTCCATCGCGTCGAGACGAAGGTCGAACTGCGCGAGCCGTTCGTCGAACCCTTCGGGGATCTTCGCGGCGCGCCGGCCTTCGAGCTCGGTCATGCGCGCGGGCACGCCGCCAAAGCGTTCTTCGTCGCTCGCGGCTTCGGCCGCTTCTTTCGCCTGCGCAGCTTCGTGGATGCGCTCTCGCGCCTCGAGTGCGAGCACGACCGCGAGCGCGATCGCCACGACCGCGAGCAGGACATCGACGATCCGAGCGATCATCGCGAGCCTCCGTCGTCTTCCCCGTCGTTGCCGGATCCGTCCTCGCGAGCGGGAGTCGCGACCGCGACCGATCGCGGCACGAGAGGCAACGGAACCTCGCCGAGCTGTCGCATCTGCTCGTCGTCCAGCACCTCGCTGAGGCGCATGTACCGCTCCATGCGGATCTCTTCGAGGATCGGTGCGAGAAGACGCGCGGGGTTCGGTTGACCTCGCAACTCGTCGTACGCCGCAGCCTCGCGCGACTTCGCATTCATGAAGATCTCTTGGATCTTGCCGAGCTGAGGCTTCGACACGCCCTTCACATGGCGCGTCAGCACCTCGACTTGGCTACGAGCGCCGCTCTTCAAGGCATTGCCCATGACCATCGGCGCCCGCTCGGTTCGCTCCGACTCGGTGACCTCGCCGCCCGCCGGACGCAAGGGCCGCGTGAACGTTCCGGGCGGAGCCGCGAGCATGCGCTCCAGGTCGTCGAGTCGTTCGTGCAGGCGACCGAGCTCCGCATCGACGGCGATGAGCGATTTGCTGCGAAGTCTCGCATCGAGCGCATCGAGGCGCGCGAGGAGCTCGTCACTCGGTTCCACGGGAGGCGGCGGTTCGACGTTTCGCCATTGCCAAGCGAGGTAGCCGAGCCCGAGGAGAACCGCGATCTTGACGAAGGTCAGGACCGCCGTCGCGCGCGATGTTTCGTGCGTCGTCATCGATCAGTACTCCTCGCGCGGGATCTCGAAGCGCGGCATTTCCGGCAACGATGCGGCCACGCGCTGGAAGCGCTCGTCGCCGAGCGTTTCGCGCACACTCGCGAGTCGCTTCGAACGCGCGGCGAGCGCGCGCTCGTCGAGGTCGCCGCGATCTTCGGCAATCGCTCGCTCGAGATCGGACGCTTCGATGCGGTAGGCTTCGAAGACGGCTTCCCGCTCTTCGTCGGTCCAATCGGAGAGCGTCGCGACTCGCTCGAGACGTTCACTCAAGACCTCGAGCATCGCGCTCGAAGAAGCCGCCGTCATCTCGTCCGGCATCGCGCCGGTTCGGTTGGCGCCGGGGACGTTCGTCGTCGGGCCTCCGCCGGGATTCTCCGACGCGGGCCGTCGTGCGACCGCTCCCCGCAGCACTCGGATTCTCCGCGCGAGCTCGACGGTCTTCGACTTGATCTCGTCGAAGCGCTCGTCGATCGCATCGCGTCGATCGAGCTCGGCGTGGATCGCGGCCATCCGCCGCTCGATCTCCTCGACGATCGTATCGTCGGCGGCCCCGGGCTTCGCGAGCACGAGAATCGCGCCGACGAACGCGGCCGCGACGAAGAACGCGACATTCGAAATCCAGAACAGGGGTTTCACGAGACAACCTCGGGAGTCGGACGAGGGAATACGCGGGAGATGCGGCCCCGGCCGGCGATCGACGCCGCGACCGGATGCCCAATGGCCTCTCCGCAGGAGCCCGGGGACGGCGTGGATCCAGGCCGATCGGACAAGCCGGGATCGGGCCTCGCAGACGCGCCGAGGGCCTCGGGCGCCCCCGAATCGAAGGATTATACCCCGCCGGCCGGCTCGTCGACCAAAAACTTCTTCCTCGCCCCTCACGGATCCCGTATACAGGATCCGTACTTGCGCGCGCCGAAGCCGTCCGCGCGACGGGCTCCAGCGCATCCGAATTCCCGATCGGGACTCCGCGTCCCGCCGCTTCGAGGAGCCATCCATGCCGACCACGACGCCGAGCCCGAACGCCCCCTGGACGCCACGCGCGCCGCACTCGATCGCAATGCGTATCCCCGTCGCCCTCGCGGCGCTCGCACTGCTCGCATGCGTCGTCGGACCGTCGTTCGCCGCCGATCCCGCGATCCTGCGCACGATCACGACGAACGACCTGCGCGGGCACGTCTCGTTCCTGTGCAGTGAAGAGCTCGAGGGGCGTGGCCTCGGCGAAGCCGGCGGACGGACCGCCCAGCGCTACCTCGCGAGCTACTACACGCGCCTCGGCCTCACCCCGTTCGGCGAGGACGGGACGTTCTTCCAGCCCTTCGAAGCGCGTGGTCGCAACGGCCGCAACGTGCTCGCGATGCTGCCGGGGACCGACCCCGCGCTGCGCGGTGAGTTCATCGTCGTGATGGGTCACGTCGACCACCTCGGCCGCGGCCGCAGCGGAGACGGCCCGGTCTACAACGGCGCCGACGACAACGCTTCGGGCACCGCAGCGATCCTCGAGATCGCCGAGGCGTTCACGGCCGCGCCGCCGCGTCGCAGCGTCGTCTTCTTCAACACCGACGGCGAAGAGAGCGGCTTGCTCGGATCGCGGCATTGGATCGAGAATCCGACGTTTCCGCTCGAGTCGGTCGCGGCGGTGCTGTGCATGGACATGATCGGACGCAGCGAAGACGGCTACGTCTTCGTCGGCGGGACCGGCACCGCGCCCGAGTTCCCGGAGCTCGTCGAAAGCCTCACGAAGGACCTCGGCCTGAAGCCCGAGATCGCGGCCGGCGGCAAGGCGCCCACCGACAGCATGGTCTTCTACCAGAAGGAAAAGCCGATCCTGTTCTTCTTCACCAATCTGCACAACGACTACCACATGCCGACCGACGACATCGAGAAGCTCGATTTCGACGGCCTCACGCGAATCACGAAGCTCATCTATCTCGTCGGCGCTGACCTCGCCAACGCGGACGACTCACCGGAGTTCACGGAGGCCGACCAGACCGCGCTGCCCGCGACGTTCGGCCAGCGCATGCGGGACCGTATGGCCAACGCCCGTGCGAACTCGCCGTATCTCGGTGTGGAGCCTTCGAGTGACGCGGATGCGTCCGAGCCCGGGTTCGTCGTCGGCGCGGTCGCCGAGGGATCGGCGGCCGAGACGGCCGGGCTGAAGGCCGGTGACCGCATCGTGGCGATCGGCGAAACCGAGGTCGGCGACTTCCGCGACCTGCGGCGGGCGCTCGGCGGGCGCTCGGTCGGCGACACGGTCCGTATCGAATTCGTGCGAGGCGAAGAGACCCTCACGGTCGACGCCGAGCTCGGCTCGATGGGGTCGCGCTGACGGCACCGTCGGCGAGCGACTTTCGGCGGGTTTTCGGGGGCTCCAGGGGCCGTCTCGAGGCGTGTCCGGCCCCTGTCGAGCCGCTGGGCGCAGGCCCGCCGGATCGCTCACCACCGAAGACGACGACAAATTGCACCATGCAAGATCTCGGGTTACACTTGGATCCCACGGCTGCCGTGGCGACCGGAGACGGCGGTCTCCAGGAGCGTCCCCCGCGTTCTCTCGCGGGGATCCAGTTCTTCGTGGATTCTCCGGCGCTTTTCGATACGGCTCGGCCCGAATCGTCGTGTTTCCGCCCCGTCCGAGGTCCGCATCCGGGCCCCGATGACTCGGTGCAACGAGACTCGCTGCATCGAAATCGGGGACGGCAACCGACTCCGCTACCCTGAAGCGTGATTCGACGATGACCGAAGAACGACGAGCCACGGAGCCTCTCGACGCCCCCTCCGGCGCGACTTCCGCGCCCCCAACGAGCGAATCCATCGAGACGGGCGAATCGATCGAGACGGGCGAAGCCATCGAGGCGTCGTCCGTGATGCCCTCGACGGCCGATCTGTCCGCCGGCGTGGCTTCCGATTCCGTCCCGGGCACGACGCCCCCCTCAGACGCGCCGCGAGCCGGCTTCGCGCTCGCTACCCCGCATCCCCAAGCGGCCCAGAACGGAGCGACCCAGAACGGGACGGGCCCGGGCGCCTCGCCTGCCGCCGCCACGCAAGAATCGACCGAATCGAAGACCGCGGCCTTCGTCACGTTCTTCCGCGGTTTCCTGCGCGAGCTCGCCTTCTTCGTCGGCCTCTTCTTCTTCATCTACTACTTCGTGATGAACGTCTCCGTGGTGCGCGGCAAATCCATGGAACCCACGTTCCACGATGGCGATCGCCTGATCGTCGACAAGATCAGCTACCGCCTCGGCGACCTGACCGAGGCGAACCGGTTCGACGTCGTCGTCCTCAAGAATCCGAACAACCCCAACGAGGACTACATCAAGCGGCTCGTCGCGTTCCCGGGCGAGGAGGTCGAGATGCGCAACGGCGTCCTGCTCATCGACGGGGTCCGCATGGACTACGACGGGGCCCGCCTCGATCGCGCCAACTTCCGCCGCACCACGGTCGCCGAAGGCCACTATTTCGTGCTCGGTGACAACCGCGGCAAGAGCAACGACAGCCGTCTTTTCCACGGCGTCCCGCGCGACTACATCAAGGGCAAGATCCGCCTGCGCTTCTGGCCACCCGACTCGATCCACCTCTTCGGCGGATCCCACGAGTTCGACGAGCCTGCGGCCATCGAAGCCGCCTCGACCCGCGACTGAGCCCGAAAAAAATCCGGGCCTGGTAAGATGTCGCGCGGCTTCGGTCGAAAAGACGCGGAGCCCAGGGAAAGGACTCGCAGGTGACCTCTCGGGACTCCGAATCGACGGATCTCCGTCTCGAGCGCATGGAGCGCTCGATCCGAATGGTGCGTGACATTCGTGCGCGCGGGCTCGACGCCTTGCTCGCGTCGCCGGATCGCTGTCGCGTTCTCGAGCGCGAGCTCCAGGTCGCGCTCCAGGCGTGTCTCGACGCGGGAGCCGGCCTGCTGAACGCCAACGGCGACACCCCGAGCTCGTATGCCGAAGTGTTCGAGCGCTTGGTCGACGACGGCGTGATCGCGGCCCCGCTCGGCAACCGCTTGCGCGACGTCGCGACGCTCCGCAACCACCTCGTCTTCGACTACATCGAAGACGATACGGAGACGCTCTTCGACCGGCTCGACCTCGTCGACGCCGTCGAGGAGTTCGCCGCGCTCCTCCGGGAGAACGCCGCCGAGAATTCCTGACGCCCGCGACCGGCCGATGTACAGTTCCGGTCAGCGAAAACGGGGAATCCGACGCGACAAAATCGCCTCGCGAAGCTTCCGATGATCGGGGCAGCTCTCGAGCTCGGGGCGAACCGCGGCCCGGAAGTTGCTTCTTACCTGACGAGCCGAGCCGGACGCCTCGCGGCGCGGCGCTCGCGCTCGAACTCGCGACAAACTGACGTGTCACCGAGCCGACGGCCGGTCAATTCGCCGCGCCGACACGCTCGAAGACCCTTTTGAGGAGGGAACGGTCGATGATCTTCGATCCGCTCTATCTGTTGTTCATGGCGCCCGGGCTGATTCTCGGCCTCTACGCCCAGTTCAAGGTGAAGTCGACGTTCGCGAAGTTCAAGCAGGTCGGCTTCCAGAACGGCTTCACGGGAGCGGAAGTCGCACGGGCGATCCTTCGAACGAACGACATCCAAGACGTGAAGGTCGAGGAAGTGCAAGGGTTCCTGTCCGACCACTACGACCCGCGCCACAAGGTACTGCGACTCTCGCCCGATGTGTTCCGCGGCCGCAGCGTCGCGTCGGCCGGGATCGCCGCGCACGAAGTCGGCCACGCGCTGCAGCACGCCAAGGGCTACGGTCCGCTCGCGATGCGATCCGCGCTCGTGCCGATCGCACAGTTCGGCTCGATGTCGTGGATGTGGCTGCTGCTCGGCGGGATGTTCGTCGCCGGTCCGCTCGGTCAGTCGCTCATCATCGCCGCGCTCGTAGCGTTCGGAGGCGCCGTCCTCTTCCAGCTCGTTACGCTCCCGGTCGAGTACGACGCGAGTGCCCGCGCGCTGGTGGCCCTGCGAAGCGGAGGCATTCTCGCGCCAGGTGCAGATACCGGTGCCAAGAAGGTGCTCGACGCCGCGTTCCTCACGTATCTCGCGGCGCTCATCTCGGCCGTCATGACGCTGCTGTACTTGCTCGTTCGATCCGGGCTCCTCGGCGGCAACAACGACTGACGCGACGTTGTCTCGCGCCGCGCGAGCGGCTATGATCAGCGGGGCGTCGAAATCCAAGCATTCGAACGCGCGCCGGGGCCCTCCCCGGCGCGCGATGTCGTTTCCAGGGCACTACCCGAAATGCCGGTGGCGTAACGTTGGGGGATTCCGCGACGACACGCAAGAAGAGCCAAGCCGACAAGTCCCGCACGTCGCGCGACCGGTCCGCATCGAAGCGCACCGCGCCGAAGCGAGCCGAAGCGGGACGACGCCGCGCCCACTATCCGTGGGAGGGGCTGCCCGACGAAGAGCTCCTCGACATGCGGCTCTGCGACCTCGCGTTGACGATCGACGGCACGGCGCTCGGATCGCGCGTCGAACGGCTCTACGAAGAGCTCGCGCGACGCGGCTTCCGCTTCCGCCCGCATGTTTGGCTCGCCGAAGACTGGTTCTCGCCCGACGGCGTACCCGGCATCGCGATCCCGTTCTTCCTCGCGCATCCGCGTCTCATGCGGATCGAACGCAAGCACATGCTCGGCGTCGAGGGCGGAAACGAAGACGAGTGCATGCGCATCCTGCGCCACGAGGCCGGACACACCATCGACACGGCGTATCGGCTGCACCGCCGTCGACGCTGGCGCGAGACGTTCGGGAGCTTCGCGGAGCCGTATCCCGAAACCTACCAGCCCAAGCCGTTCAGCAAGTCGTACGTGCTGCACCTCGACCTCTGGTACGCCCAGAGTCATCCCGCCGAAGACTTCGCGGAGACGTTCGCGGTGTGGCTCAAACCCCGCTCGCGCTGGCGCACGGGGTATGCCGGTTGGCCCGCGCTCAAGAAGCTCGAGTACGTCGACGAGCTCATGGCCGACATCGTCGACCGAACGCCGACCGTGCGCAGTCGGCGTCACGTCGAATCGATCCGCAGCGTCCGCAAGACGCTCCGCGAGTACTACGAAGAGAAGTGTGAACGCTACGGGACGCACCTCCCCGACGTCTACGACCGCGAACTGCTCCGGCTGTTCAGCGACAAACCCGAAGACGCCAAGCGCCCGTCGGCTGCTGCATTCCTGCGGCGCCTGCGCCCCGAAGTGCGCCGCACCGTCGCGCGCTGGACGGGCCAGTACCGCTACATGATCGATCAGGTCCTCGAGGAAGTCATCGCGCGCTGCAAGGAGCTCGACTTGCGCCTGGCGGCCTCCGAAGAAGAAACTCTCCAAGATGCCCTCGTGATGCTCACGGTCCAGACGATGAACTTCTTGCACGGAGGTCACCACCGATTAGCCCTCTGAAGAAGCTCCGCGTCCTCGTGCTGATGCACGAAGACCTCGTCCCGCCCGACGACATCGAAGGCATGGACGACAAAGAAACGCTCGACTTCGCGACCGAGTACGACGTGCTCGAAGGCTTGCGGTACATGGGCCACGAAGCGCAGCCGCTCGGCCTCAGCGACAACCTCGGCAAAGTCCGCGAAGCGATCGCCGAGCTGAAGCCGCACGTCGCGTTCAACCTGCTCGAAGAGTTTCACGGCGTCGCCGTCTACGACCAGCATGTGGTGAGCTATCTCGAGCTCATGAAGCTGCCGTACACGGGATGCAATCCACGCGGCCTGATGCTCGCGCACGACAAGGGGCTGTGCAAGCAGATCCTCTCGTATCACCGCATCTCGACGCCGAAGTTCGCGCTCGTTCCGCAGGGACGCCGGCCGCGCATCCGCCGCGGGCTGCAGTATCCGCTGCTCGTGAAGTCGGCGATCGAGGAGGCGTCGCTCGGCATCGCGCAGGCGTCCGTCGTCCACAGCGAGGAAAAGCTCGTCGAACGCGTGCGATTCGTGCACGAGCAGCTCGGTACCGACGCACTCGTCGAGGAGTACATCGAAGGGCGCGAGCTCTACGTCGGCGTGCTCGGCAACTCGCGACTCGTGACGCTTCCCGTGTGGGAAATGCTGTTCACGAAGATGCCCGACAACGTACCGCGCATCGCGACCGCGAAGGTCAAATGGGACCTCGACTATCAGGCCAAGGTCGGAGTGCGCACACAGGCAGCGACGAACATCCCCGATGCGTTGCTCCAGCGCATCCAGAAGCTCTGCAAGCGCGTGTACCGCGCGCTGTCGCTTTCGGGGTACGCGCGCATGGACCTGCGCCTCACGGACGACGGCCGGATCTATGTCCTCGAGGCGAACCCGAACCCGTATCTCGCCGACGGTGAAGACTTCGCCGAGTCGGCGCACAAGGCGGGGATGGACTACCCGGCGCTCCTGCACCGCATCCTGAATCTCGGGCTGAGCTACAAGGCGGCGTGGCGCGTCTGACGCGACGGTATACGCGACCGATCAAGCGAGCG
>JAUIME010000784.1 GCA_030433195.1 bacterium | reverse complement strand
AGCGTTGAGCTCTATCTCGAGGGCGTACATTGCGCCGCTTGCGTGTGGCTCGTCGAAAAGCTGCCGGAAGTCCTGCCCGGTGTGATCGAGGCCCGGCTCGACGTACGGCGCGCGCTCGTCCGACTCGTTTGGGACGATGCGTCGGTCGCTCTGTCGCGCGTCGCTCGGATGCTCGATTCGCTCGGCTACACCGCCCATCCTGCGAAGGACGCGGACACGCGGAGGCTCCGTGCGGCCGAAGACCGACGCTTCCTCGTACGGCTCGGCATCGCGGGCGCGGCGGCCGGCAACGTCATGGCTCTTTCGTTCGCGCTATATGGTGGCGCGTTCACGGGCATCGAAGATCGCTACGCGACGCTGTTCCGGCTCGTGAGCGCAGGGTTTGCTTGGATCGCGATCCTCGGCCCCGGAAGGCTGTTCTTCCGCGGAGCCTGGGCGTCGATCCGCACGCGAACGCCGCACCTCGACCTTCCGATCGCGCTCGGGATCGCCGTCGGCGCGGTCGCGGGAACCGTGAACGCGATCGCCGGGCACGGCGAGATCTACTTCGACTCGATCACGGTCTTGATCTTCCTGTTGCTCGTGGGGCGCTTCATCCAGCATCGGCAGCAACGGTTTGCGGGCGATGCGCTCGAGCTGCTGTTTTCGTTGACGCCGACCACGGCGCGACGGATCGAAGGCGAGGGGGTGGCGACGGTTCCGATCGCAGCGCTCCGACCCGGTGATCGCATCGAGGTGACGGCGGGGGACACCGTGCCCGTCGACGGCCGCGTGGTCGCGGGGAGTTCCGACCTCGATCGCGCGCTGCTCACGGGTGAGTCGCGGCCGGATCCCGTGCGAGTCGGTGATAGGGTCCGAGCGGGCGCCGTGAACCTTACCGCACGCCTCGAGGTGACGGTCGTGGCCGTCGGCGAGGCGACTCGCGTGGGACGACTCATGCGGGCCGTCGAGGAGAACGTTCGACGGAAGGCGCCGATCGTCCGCATGGCGGACCGGATCTCGGGGATCTTCGTGTTGGGCGTGGTCTCGCTCTCGCTGATCACGTTCGCACTATGGTGGAAGGTCGCGCCGGCGTCGGCGATCGCCAACGCGACCTCGCTTCTCATCGTGACGTGCCCGTGCGCCCTCGGGCTGGCCACGCCGCTCGTGATCGCGGTCGCTATCGGGCGAGCGGCCAAACGGGGCCTCTTCGTGAAGGGAGGGGATGCGCTCGAGCGAATGGCGGGCGCGCACACGATTCTGCTCGACAAGACCGGAACGCTGACGGAAGGCCGCCTCGCGCTCGTGCGATGGATCGGCGACGAGCGCGTGAAACCCGCCGTCGCGGCTCTCGAGCGAGAGTCCGCCCATCCGCTCGCGCGTGGTCTCGTCGCGTCTCTCGAAGGGGAGGGAGTGGCCGAGGTTCGGGTCGAGCCCGGGTCGGTCGAGCAGGTCACGGGCGCCGGCATCTCGGGCGACGTCGGCGGGCGGACGGTTCTCGTCGGCTCGCCCGCGTTCGTCGGCGCGCAGACGCGGGGCGACGCCTCGGGATCCGCGTGGGTGGACGCGTTGACCGATGCCGCGTTGACGCCGATTCTGATCGCGGTCGACGGGCGCGTCGTCGCGGCGGCGGGTCTCGGCGACCCGGTGCGGCCCGACGCGGAGCGGGCGATTCGTGATCTGCGCGACGCCGGCTACCGGGTCGGCGTGGTGTCGGGAGACCATCCGCGCGTCGTCGCCACCGTCGCTCGCAACCTCGGGATCGACGAAGCGGACATTCATGGCGGCGTTTCGCCCGAGCGCAAGATCGCGATCGTCGAGGAGTACGGTGGGGCGAACGGCGTCGTGATGGTGGGCGACGGCGTCAACGATGCCGCGGCGCTCGCGGCGGCCGCCGTCGGCGTCGCGGTGCACGGCGGCGCCGAGGCGAGCATCGCGGCGGCCGACGCCTACGCGAGCCGTCCGGGGCTCGAGTCCGTCGTCGAGCTCGCGCGGGGCGGACGGCGCGCGTTGCGCGTGATCCGTCGCAGTCTCGCGGTTTCGCTCGGCTACAACGTGGTGGCTGCGGCTCTCGCCATGGCGGGAATGCTGCACCCCTGGGTCGCGGCGATCCTCATGCCGCTCAGTTCCGTCTCGGTGCTCACGCTCGCTTGGGCCGCCCGAACGTTCGAGGTGCGCTGATGTCCATCGTGTTCGTGCTGCTTCCGGTTTCGGTCGTGCTCGCTGCGGTCGCGGTCGCGGGCTTCGTGTGGTCCGTGCGTCGAGGACAGCTCGACGATCTCGTGACGCCGGCCCTACGCATGCTCGACGACGACGAGCCGTCGCACGGGCGAGGGTCGCGGGAGAAGGGAGCATGGTGAAGGACGCAGACCCGATCGGGGACCGGCGTCTGGTCGAGAGAGTCGTCGACGCGATCGACGGGCCCGTGATCGTCTTCGACGCCTCCGGCGTGGTGACCTACGTGAACGCTCGGTTCCGCGATCTCTTCGGGGCGGAGTCGGAAGCGGCGATCACCGAGATGCTCGCTTCGGCGCAGCGCCTCCGCGAAGCGGCGGCGGACGCCGTCCGTGAAGCCCGATCCTCCGTCGTGCGGATCGACCTTCCCGATCCGAACGGCGCG
>JAUIME010000048.1 GCA_030433195.1 bacterium | reverse complement strand
TCGCCTTCGCCATCGAGAAGCCGGCGGCGGGCGGCAATGGCAAGTTCGTCGCGCATCTGGATGCAGGCACCCCGACGTCTTCGACGATCTCCGCGCTTCCAGCGCAGCTCGGATCGACCTGCTTCGAATATCTGCTGAGCCGGGGCGCGACGCCCGCGTGTGTGTGGACGAACATCAACAAGCCGGCGCAGCTCGGTGTCAGCAACTACTTCGGAAGCGCGATCGCCGATCCGGAGCGGGCCCCGACGACATTCCTCGATCTCGCGCCCGGCGCCCATGCCGAGCTGCCGATCGGGTCGTCTTGGACTCTGCAGGCGGCGATCATCAACCCGAACGCTTCGAGCCCGAAGGGCGCGAGCATCACGAATGCGGTGGTTCTGCGGATTCTGCCGTGAGACCCCAGGAGAATGAGGGAGCAGCGACATGAAGAACTGGATCATCCTCGGTGTTTGGCTCGCGACGGCCTTCGGCCTCGCGGCCAACGCCGCACCGGCTGGAGCGCAGTGCACACTGCTCGACAACATGGAAAGTGGACAGCAACCATTCTGGAGCAAGTCGCAGATCGGTCCATCCACAACCTGGGCCATCGTGACGTCGGCGTACGCGGAGAGCCCGACGCACGTGTGGTATGTGCCCGATGCGGCGACGATCAACGATCACTATCTCGATCTGTCGGTCAACCTCGCTCCGCCGTTCCAGGAATTGCGCTTCCATCACACCTACGAGATGGAGAACACCTTCGATGGAGGGGTTCTCGAGGTGTCGACCGACGGCGGCGCGACCTTTACAGATCTGGGCGGGTCGATCATCGAAGGGGGAGACGACAACGAGATCTCGCTCATCAACGGGAGCCCGATCGCCGGCCGCATGGCTTGGACCGGCGGGGTCGTCGGTTCGATGAACGAAGTGCGCGTCGACCTTTCGGCCCATGTCGGTTCGTCGATCGTCCTGCGCTTCCGACAAGCGAGCGACGAGTCCCTTGATTCGCACGGCTGGGAGATCGACGACATCCGGTTCTGCGAGGGGGGAGGGGCTCCCGTCGTTCTGACGGCGGTCGAGCCGGAGAGACATCATCTCGCGGGAGGCAGTCCGTTGACGGTCTTCGGAAGCGGGCTGAACGCCTCGGTGTCCCTGGCGATCCGTTCCGGCGCCACGACGATCCCCCTCGGGAGCCAGGTCTTCGCGAACGGATCGCTCATGGCGGGCACGATCCCTTCGGCGGCCGTGGGCACGTACGATATCGTCGCGATGGACGGTGGCGGCAGCGATCTCTTCGTTCTCGAGGACGCCGTTTCGGTGGTCGAAGCGTTGTTGCCGCCGCCCGGTGACGTCGAAGCCGTGCGCCTCGGTGACGAGGCTCGGCTGACGTGGGCCAATCTCGTCGCGTTCGACTCGATTCGCGTGCTTCGCAACGGCGCGATGATTGATCTGCTCGACGGTAGCGCGACGGCATACGTGGACGATATCTCGGGGTTGCCCGTCGGCAATCCGATCGATTACGAGATCATCGGCACGTGGAACGGCATCGATTCGTACGGCGGGTTGCTTACGGTCGGTGTCCTCGACCCCTGCGCGACTTCGGCGCGGCGAGTCCTGGGCAACGATCTTCCGGGGTTCGATCGCGAGTTGCTGCGCGGCGCCGATACCGACGAGACGCAGACCGCGTTTCGCCTGACGCTTCCGGCGCCGGATGGTGTCATCGTCCGTGTCCACGTCGCGCGTATCGCGGACGGCGGCGCGCTGCGCGCGCGGCTGCGAGAGCTGGATCCCCCGCAAACAATCGTCGCCGACGACGTCTTCCTCGAAGACCTCGGCGTGTCGCAGATCCCGAGATGGGTGGAAGGCTTCGTTCCAGGGCCCCTGCCGGCCGGGGAGTACGTACTCGGTTTCTACGTCGACGGCGGCGATGCGCAGATCGCTCACTTCGCGGCGGCGACGACCGAAGATGATGACGATCGCGGCGCGCCGTATCCGTGCCCGCCGTATCCGCTCGCGAGCGTGGAGCGTGTTTGTGGCGATACGCCACCGCAGGTCGTCGACATCGAGGTGCATCCGCTCAATCCGAACACGCCGTTGATCTCGTCCGAGCCGTTCGAGCTCGAGCCTTCGGGATTCGCGGGGTTCGAACTCGCGTTCCCGACGCTCGTGCATCTCGAAGCCGTCGTCACGGATCCGGGCGGTCGGTCGATCGTCGAGTACGAGTGGGAGAGCTTCGGCGATGGCTTGTCCGCGGTCTCCGCGACAGGTTGGGTCACGCACTTCTTCCCGCACTTCGGGTCCTTCGACGTTCGGCTGAAAGTCACGAACGATCTCGGGCTCTCTTCGACGAGCACCCGAACGATCGTGATCTTGCCGTTTCCCGGTCCGCTCGCGGCCGGGTCGCCGCCCGAGATCGTGAGTCTGAACTCGACCCCCGACCATTACGTGCCGGACATCGCCCCCGCGATCACGGTACCGGTCCCGGGCACGTTCGAGGTCATCGTGAATGCAGCCGAGGGAGCGACGATCACGTCGGTGTCGGGCGTCCTCGACGATCCCAACGGTGGTCCCGTGACGTTCGTCCAGGTCGGCCCGAATCCGTCGATCTGGCGCGGCGTCTTCTCGGACATGAGCGTGCTCACTCGCGGACACAGTGTCGATCTCGTCGTCACCGCGACCGACGACATGGGCATGATGGACGTCGAGACGTTCCCGATCGGCTTGTGTCCGATTCCCGAGGTTTTCGGCCTTTCGCTGAACGGGATCGGTCGTCAAGTTCTCTACGACTCCTCGACGCACGACTACACGGTCATCACGAACTACCTTCCCGATCGACTCGTGGACTTCTCGTTCACGCTCTTGGGAAAGAGCTTCGAGAACTACCTCGAGGTGACGGCGTCGTCGGAGATCTTCCTGAAGGACATGCGTTGGCTCGCGGGCGACTTGGACGGAGGTGTCGAAGCGAAGCTCCTGAACTCGACGCTCTACTCGCAAGCTTGGAACCTTCCGGCGAAGCAGACGTCTTCCCCGGTCGAGTGTCCCGAGTTCTCGCTGCAGTACCTCGTCGAGAACATCAAGCTTCTGGATCGGACGCGTTCGATCACGATCCTCGACAACGCGCACCTCGGTACGGTGACGGTTCCCGTGTGGGTTCTAGTCTTCACCGTCGACTTCTTCGCGAACCTCGGTCTCGACATCCGGCTTCAAGCGTACCTCGACATTCTGATTACGCTCGCGAGCATGAACCCGGAGCTGACGCTCGACCTCTGCTCGAGTCCGGGAGTCGACATCGATGCCGAGGCGAGCTTGTCCGCTCGCGTTTCGCTCTACAAGATCCTGCGGCTCGTTACGCTGACGGCGATCTTGTATCCGGAAGTGGACGTGACGCTTCCGTCTCATCTTCGGATCGAGGCGGCTCCGTTGGACGCGTCGCTCGACGTGAGTCACTGCATCGAGGTCGACGTCGACTATCAGCTTTCCGCGAAGGGACCGTTCGGCAGCATGTGGACGAGCGGGCGCAAGGACATCGGATTCCTCGACGATCTCGATTTCGGCCCCGGATGCGGGCTTCCGTCTCCCTGTGCCCCCGGCTTGCAAGAGGCCGCGCCGCTCGGTCCCGGTTCGGTCCCGCTTCCGAGCACGCCGGCGATCGCTACGTCACCGACCGGGCGCTCGCTGATGGTCTGGTCCGAGGACGTCGATCCCGACCCCGCGCTGCAGCAACTCGAGCTCTACTTCGCCGCGGACTCGGGGGCCGGGTGGAGTCTGCCTGCGCCCGTTCTCGGGGCGCACGATGCCTTCGCGGATACCGAGCCCGAAGTCGCGTTTCTCGATGGCGATCGCGCGGTCCTCGTTTGGATGCGCAATTCTCTCGATACGACCGCGATCGAGGCCCTCGCGCAGGGTAGCCTCGCTTCGCTGAACACGATCCTCAGGAATCAAGAGATCTGGTTCGCGGAGTGGAGCGCCGGTGGCGGTTGGGGTACCGCAAGTCCGCTGACGAACAACGCGTTGGCGGAGGGTTTCCCGCAGGTGGCCACGGTGCCGGGTGCCGACACAGCGTGGGTCACGTGGCTCGGCTACGATCTCGCGCAGATCGTCGACGAATCGACCGGTATACCGAACGACCACGAGTCGTCGATCTACGCGCAGCCGATCGTCTCCGGGGTACCGGGGTCTGCGGTGTTGATTTCGACCGACGACGACGGTGCGCCGGTTGCCGACTTCTCCCCGACGATCGCGTTCGCTCCCGATGGAACGGGCCTTCTGATGTGGGCCCGCGAGACGCTATCGGACCGCATGCTGATGATGTCGGCGTATGACGGCTCATCGTTCGGCACGCCGGTCGCGTCGTACGGAACGCCCGAGTTTCCGGGTGTCGATGCCCCGTCGATCGCGCTGGGTTCGAGTGGCGAGGGGATCGCGACATTCACGTCGCGTGTGACGGCCGGTGCGGCGTCGGTCGATGCCGGAGATCGGACGAGCGTGTACGCGATGTCGCTCGACGGCGGGTTCCTCGGCGGGTTGGGCGCACCGCAGCGTATCGTGGGATCTCGCTGCATCGAACTCTCGTACGCCGAAGAGGCTTCCGCGATGTGGCTCGCGTCTTCGAGCACGTTCGTCGTCGCGGCGCGTTCGTTCGCGAGTGTATCGGGCGGGATGGACGTCGACGGGGAGCTCGCCGTTTCGGCGATCGACCTGGCGCGACCGAATCCCTCGTTCTCGAGTTGGCTTCCGGTGACTTCGAACGGGGCGATCGATTACGACGTCGCGTTTGCCATGTCGCCGAGCGGTACGTTGCGGAGCGTCCGAACCTCGACACTCGGCGACCCGACGTTCGGCGATCTCGTGCCACAGGACTTCGATCTACGGCCGGACCTCGCGCTCGAGCACGTTCGGTTGTCGCGGTCGCATCCACGTCCCGGCTCCGAAGTCGACGTGACGGCGGTGATCCATAACCGCGGGATCGCGAGTGCCGATTCGCTGGCCACGACTCTTCGGATTGGCATCGTGGTCGACGGCTCGTTCGTCGAGATCGACAGTCAGCCGTTCTCGTTCGACGCTGCGGCCGGTGGTCGCCAAGAGGTCGATTACCGCTTCTTGGTTCCGCCCGAAACGACGACGCTTCGCATCAAGGTCGACGTGCTCGGCGGGGAGACCCGTGCGGACAACAACGAAGCCGATGTCGTGGTCGGTGTGCGGCCGCCGTCGAACCTCACGTGCACGGAAACCGCCGGGGGCGCTCTCGACTATCTCGTTCAACTGACGTGGACGGGAGAGGATCGCTACGACTCGGTGCTCGTGTACCGTAACGGTCGCCTGCGAGCCGAGCTGCCGGGCGGGGCGGTGTCGTACTACGACGACACGGCATCGCTCGGGGATCATGTCTACTCGGCCCGGGGCCGGATCGATGCGACGCTGTCCGATCCGGCAGGCGCGGTTTGTGCCTTCACGGTCGCCGACTGCAACGGCAACGGAACGGCTGACTTGATCGACGTCCTCACGGGTGCGTCGCCCGATTGCAACGGCAATCTGCGCCCTGACGAGTGCGACCTCGGGGATCCGATCCCGAGTCACGAGCTGTTCCACAACCAGAAGCGATCGCTGACCCAGGGAGGCTCCAAGGCGCGTACGAACGACCGTAACGCCAACGGGATCCCCGACGACTGCGAGTAGCATCGCCGAGGTCGGCATCGACGCTTCGAACCAACGAGCGCGACGGGACGATCGAACGTCTCGTCGCGCTCTTTCGTCGAGCCCGTGTCACCGAACGCTGCGTATGAACTCTCGTGCTTCGCCGACGATGCGCTCCGCGGTGTCGGTCTTCCCTTGATGAACGGCGTACAGGGCCCGTGCGAGCGCGGTCGGGATGGGCGAGACGAAACGCCCGTACCTGGGGACGAGCCTGCGGTCGAGATCGAGCGTCGCTCGCAGGGCCTCGAGCCAGCGACCCGTACGGTAGGCGGCGAGGATGCGGAGGTAGCGGTCCTCGGTTGTGGGAAAGGTCGCCCTGACGCGGGCGATCCACGCGGAGGCGCGTCGATACTCGTCGTTCGCCTTTCCCCAAACGGAGAGGTCGTCCCATGCTCGCCCCCGCAAGATCGAAGCAATCCACTCGGGCGTCATCGATGCGATCACCGTGTCGACCGCTTCGGGTTCGATGCCGCGGGCTGCCGATTCCTCCGTGAGAGCCGCCGTGAGCTCGTCGAGGTCGGCGGTCTCCGGCACGAGCCGTTCCGCGAGTTCGAGTACGGCCGTGCGTCGAAGACGGGCGTCGTTCATGGATCTTGCGACGTCGATCGAGGTTTCGTGGAGAACGAGCGAGCCGCTTTCCGTCACGAGCGCGACGCGGCTTTCGTCATCGAACATCGCGAAAGATCGCACGGCGCTTCCGTCTCCCTCGAGTCGTAGGAGGTGGTCCCCGGTGTCGGAGTCGAAAATCTGCACGGCGGAACCGGGCCGCTCGGTCGATGCGAGGAGCCGCCTGCCGTCTTTCGAGTATGCGAGCTCGTTGATGCGGCCGCCAACCGCGCGAATCGTACGCAGTGTCTCGTGGGTCGCGAGGTCGACGATGTAGATCCTCGAGAACGTTGCCGCTGCGAACTCTCGTCCTCCCGGGCGGATCGCGATCCGTCGCGGTTCGCCGACCGGGATCGTGATGCGCTCGATCTCGTTTCCCGTTTCGAGGTGAAGCCGACGAACGTTGCGCGGATCGCATCCCGCGACAAGTACGACCGAGCCGCTGACAGCAACCGTCTTTTCGGGGTGGTTCCAGTGGTTCGTCTCGAGCTCGGCTCTCCAGAGCAATGCTCCGGTTTCGAGGTCGAACCGACACACCCCGTTGCCCCAGTCCGAGGCGATGTACGTGCGCTCGTCCGCGTCGAGGTCGCCGGCGCGCACGCCGGGCTCGATCTCGCGGATCTTCTTCGAAGCATCCGCGTTCCAGATCGTGATCCGGTTGTCGCCGGTCGTGAGGATGCGTCCGTCGGGGAGGCGTTCTACGTCGAACACGTGAGACTCGTGCGCGGCGACCTCGCCGAGGAGGTTCCCCGTCATCGTGTCCCAGAACTGGAGGACACTCCCGCCTTGCGTAACAAGAGTCGAATGGCCGTCTCGGGCGTTGATCGTTTCGAAGGCATGGCGGTAACGGATCGTCGTCGACGGGGTCGCGAAGTCGGCATCCCACAAGCGCACGGTTTCGTCGTCGGAGGTCGTTGCGATGCGTCGTCCGTCGGAGAGAAACGCGACTCCCGTGATGCTCCCGTGGTGCCCTTGCAGCTCGACGTGGGTTCCGGTCACGAGGTCGCGGACGGACAACTTCGGGCCCAGGGTCGTGACGGCGAGCCGTCGGCCGTCGGACGAAACGGCGAGTCGTTGAAGCTCGGATGTGTATTCGTGCGGGATGATGTCGTACGAGCCGGTTTCGACGTTCCAAACTTGGACATGGCGATTCGCGGTGGTGTAGATGCGTGAGCCGTTCGGGGAGAACACGAGGTCGCGCGGCCATGCTCGATTCCAACGCAGCTCGCGATAGTCGTTCAATGCGGGAAGCGACCACAGATGAAGCAGGACTTCGCGGCCGATGACGGCGAGTTGTCGTCCGTCCGGACTCACGTCGACGGCGGTCAGTTCATCACCGAAACGGCGGTGGGCCGCGAGCTCGTCACCAGTCGATGAATCCCAGACTCGGAGCGTGGCGTCCAGGCCGACGCTGTAGATCCGTGTCCCGTCACGCGAGTAGGCGAGGTCGGAGGCGGCGCCTTCGTGCCCACGGAGTTCGGTCGCGACCTCGAGCGTCGCGACGTCGAGGATCGAGATCGAACCGTCTCGATAGGCCCACGCGAGTCGATCGCCTCGAGGGTGGAAGGCCAGTGCTCGAACGCCGAGGTCGTTGCGAGCCCTCCTCGGTGGAACTTCGAAGTCCTCGAGGTCCCATACGAACAGGTTTCCTCTCTGAGTGCCGACCGCGAGGTACCGATCGTCGGGGCTCGTCGCGAATGCCGTCGGTGTCCAGACAGGGCCGCCGACCGACGCGAGCGAGACGTCCGCGCGTAGCGCGAGGTGGTCCCATTCCCAATGTCGGTGGGACTCGTCGCAGGCCTCGAGGTCGAGGCTCGCGGTCGCGATGTTGCCGACGGACAGACTGGCGGCGGCTCTTGTGATTCGTGCGACGTAGAGACTCCATTGGGCACGCGCGCGTTGCTCACGGACTTCGAGAAGTCCGAGCATGACGCTTGCGGCGCCGGACAGGATCGACAGAACGAGGATCGCGAGCACTGCGACGCCCTTGCGGTTTCGACGCGCGAAGCGGAGCGCTCGTCGCAGCGCGTCGGGTGGCGCCGCGACGACCGGGCGGTGTTCCAGGTGACGGCGCAGGTCGTCCGCAAACGCGGAGACACTCTCGTAGCGCCGATCGCGATCGAGCTCGAGGGCGCGTTGCGCGATCCATTCGAGATCCCCGCGCAGTGCCGACGCCGACACGTGTGACGCGCGAGTCGAGGGGACCGACGCGAGCTCGCCGAGCCGTGGCTCTTCGCGCGAGCGAACTTCGTCGACGAGGTCTTGGAGCGGAAGGCTGCGTCGGCGCCGGCGATGTTCGGGCAACTCGCCCAAGAGAAGCTCGACCCACACGATACCGAGCGAGAACACGTCACTTCGAACATCGACGTCGACGTTGCCGAGCACCTGCTCGGGGCTCATGTACTCGGGCGTTCCGAGCAGCCCGCTCGGACGTTGCATGGTGAGCCCTTCGGATTCCGCAATGGGATCCGTGAGTGGCTTCGCGATGCCGAAGTCGATGACTTTGGGCGTCGCGCCATCGGGGCCTTGGGCGACCAAGATGTTCGAAGGCTTGAGATCGCGATGGAGGATGCCGTGCCGGTGGGCATGCGATACCGCACCACAGATCTGTAAGGAAAGTCGGATCCGTTCACGGATCGAGAGTCGCGCGTCACGGCAGTATTCCGTGACCTTGGGGCCGTCGATCAGCTCCATGGATACGAACGGACGACCGCACTCCGTGATCCCCGCGTCGAAGACCTGTGCGATCGAGGGGTGGTTCATGCGTGCGAGCAGATGCTGCTCGAGCTCGAATCGTCGGCGAGTCGGCGTCTCGTCGAATCCGGGGCGGAGAACCTTGACGGCGACGATTCGACGGATCGGCTGTCGTTGCTCGGCACGATAGACGACGGCCATGCCGCCGCCGCCGAGCTCCTCGAGAAGCTCGTAGCCTTCAATCCGCGGAGCGGGCGTATCGGAAGCGGGAATACGAACATCGAGCGAGGTCGTACCGTCGAGGTCGCTCGGGAGCCAGCAGCTCTCGGCATCTGCTTCCAAGAGTCGTTCGACGCGTCGACGCAGCGCGGGGTCGTGAGCCGTGCGTCGGTCGATCTCTCGCGAGCGTTCCTGGTCGTCGAGTTCGCAGACGGTGAGGAACACGTTCATCGCGAGTCGCATCTCGTCGATCGTCGTCGGCTCGCGTTCCTTCACACGTCTATTCCGTTGCGATTCGAACCGTCTGATGGATCAAGAGTTCGTTTCGATCCTCGGGCCGAGGTCTGCCGAGAGCCAAGCGCGCGCGCCGCGCCACATCCGCTTGACGGTCCGCGACGAAACGTCGAGCGCGGCGGCGATCTCGTCGACGCTCATTCCGGAGAAGAACCGCATCTCGACGATGCGGAGGTAGTCACCGTTGATGGCCTCGAGCCGTTCGAGGGAATCGCGAAGGTCGAGGACGTCGATGGACGAAATCGGAGGCTCTTCGGGAGTCACGAAGCTGAGCGTGACGCGTTCGCTCTCGCCGCCACGCTTCTTGGCGTTGCGGCGGTGCGCGTGATCGATCAAAACCTGCCGCATCGCCCGCGCGGCGATCGCGAGCCACGTGGAGCGCTCGTGCTGCGCGAGTCGTTCGTCGCGAAACATCTTGAGCATCGCTTCGTGGACGAGTGCCGTCGGTTGCAGTGTATGCGCGCAACGCTCGCGTCGCAGGTACGACACAGCCAAGCCGCGAAGTTCGTCATAGGTGTGCTCGGTCAGCGTGCGGGAAGCGTCGCCATCGCCCCCCGACGCGGCTCGAAGCAAGTCGCGTGGTTCGATCATTCTCCGGGTTCGTCGAGTCGCTGACATTCCCTCCGGCCCTTTGGTCGGCGCCGATCGTAACGCGGGGCGAGGCCGACCGCAAGGCGAAGTGCGTAGGAAGTCGGCGCGACCGCGGGTACGAGAGACGTCGTGAGTCGAAGCGCCGGTAGCGATTGCACTCACTCGCGCCAGGGGGAAACGACCACCAGGGTTTCTTCGGGACGCGCGTCGAGGGCGCGGAATTCGACGTGGTGCCCCACCCGCGGCGTGCGGTGGTGATGCAGATCGACGTCTTCGTCCGCGAAGACTTCGTCGGACTGCTAGGCTGACGCGATGCTCGTCTATGCAGCGGTACTCGTGACGGCGGCCGGGCTCGGGTGGCTCGTGGTCCGCTACGATCTTTACGATCGGGAGCCCTGGTGGCTTTTGGCCATCACGTTCGCCGTGGCGTTCGTCGCGATGCGCGCGTGCGGCCACCTCGAGGACGCGATCTTTCGAAGCGCCTTCGACGGACTTCCGACGACGTGGATGATGGCGCTCGTCGCGGCCGTCGTCGAAGAGTCGGGCAAGGTCGCGATCGTCGCGGCGTTGGCGTTACTCGTGCCTCGTCACTTCAACGATCCGATGGACGGTCTCGTCTACGGAGCATTCGCTGGGCTCGGCATGGCGGTCGAGGAGTCGTTCCACTACCTCTCGTTCTCGGAGCTCGATGCTCGCACGCTCGGCGCGGAGACGGTCCGCCTCCTCGCGCACCACCTCCTCGGGGCCATCGGTGGCTTCGCGATCGGGATGGCGCGCGTGCGCGCTCGGGGGTGGCAACTCGCGCTCGTCGGCGGCTTCGGCACGAGCCTCGTGCTGCACACCCTGTGGGACCGAATCTCGGGCGCGCAGCTCGAGACGATCACGACGACCGATTTTCAGCGGCTCGCCGCCATCGCGCTGATGCTGACCGCGATGGGCGTCTTCGCCGCGCTCGTCGTCATCGGCACGCGTCAGTCTCGGGAACACTTCGCCGGTGTCGCCGACGGGTCAGGCGACTCGGCGGGCGGGGCTTCCCCGAGCGCCCCGACGGCGAAGCCCTGAACGCGAGTGCCCGGGTCGGCCCTGGGAGATGTGTTGCTGTTGGTTTAAGTTGTTGTTGCGTAGTGTCTTGTGTCGTGTTACCGCAAGCGCTGCGGGTGACGCCATGAGACCCCGCCGGGTGCCAAAAAAGGGGCGTGCGCGGGTTGGCAGTCGTCGGGCGGAATCCTATAGTCTCGGCCCAGGCCACGATCCCGGACGAAGGACCGTCTCGGGACTGCCGGGGTCCCTCGTTGCGGTTCGTTCCGAGCGTCGTCCTCGTTCCGCGGCTTGCGTCCCGCGGGAGCCTGACTCACCAAGAACAACTTCCGACCCGGTTCTCGACTCGACATGATCAAAATCCGAAAAGGTCTCGACCTTCCGATCTCCGGACGCCCCGAACAGAAGGTCGAAGTCGGCAACGCGGTCCGTACGGTCGCGATCGTCGGCGACGATTACATCGGGATGCGCCCGACGATGGAAGTCGACGTCGGCGACCGCGTGAAGCTCGGCCAGTTGCTGTTCACCGACAAGAAGACCGAAGGCGTTCGTTACACGTCGCCCGGGGCCGGAACGGTGAAGGCTCTGCATCGCGGCGAGAAGCGCAAGTTCGAGTCGATCGTGATCGAGCTCGACGGCGACGAGGAAGAGACGTTCGCCTCGTACAGCGAGAACGACGTCACGACGCTCGATCGCGAAGAAGCCAAGCAGAACCTCGTCCGGTCGGGAATGTGGACGGCGCTGCGCACGCGTCCGTTCAGCAAGGTTCCGGCCGTCGACACCGCGCCGCGATCGATCTTCGTGAACGCGATGGACACGAACCCGCTCGCGGCCGATCCGGCGCCGTTGATTCAAGCGCAGGCGAAGAACTTCGAGCTCGGCATCCGCGTACTCGCGCGGCTCACCGACGGCACGGTCTTCGTGTGCAAAGCGCCCGGCGCGTCGATTCCCGGCGAGGGCATCGACCGCGTGCGCGTCGAGGAGTTCTCCGGCCCGCATCCCGCGGGGCTTGCGGGTACGCACATTCACAATCTCGATCCGGTCAGCGAGAGCAAGACGGTCTGGACGATCGGCTATCAAGACGTGATCGCCTACGGTCACCTCTTCGCGACGGGTCAGATTCTCGTCGACCGCATCGTCTCGCTCGCCGGTCCGGTCGTCACGAAGCCGCGTCTCGTACGCACGCGTCTCGGCGCATGCTTGACCGAGCTCGTGAGCGGCGAATACGCCGTGCCGAGCAGCGGCGACAACGGCTCTTCGGCCGATGGTGAGTCGCCCGTGCGGATCATTTCGGGCTCGGTGCTGTCGGGCCGCCACGCGAGCGGCTTGACCGACTACCTCGGCCGCTACCACAACCAGGTTTCGGTGCTGCTCGAGGGCCGACACCGCGAGTTCCTCGGCTGGCAGAAGCCGGGATTCGACAAGTTCTCGATCAAGAACATCTTCGCGTCGGCGATGTCGCGCGGCTCGAAAAAATTCGACTTCACGACTTCGACGCAAGGCAGCCGCCGCGCGATCGTTCCGATCGGCACGTACGAGAAGGTCATGCCGCTCGACGTCGTCGCGACGCCGCTTCTGAAGTCGCTCATCGTGACCGATACCGAATCGGCCCAGCAGCTCGGCGCGCTCGAGCTCGACGAGGAAGACCTCGCGCTGTGCACGTTCGTCTGCCCGGGCAAGTACGACTACGGTCGGATCCTTCGTCGCAATCTCACGCAGATCGAGCGCGAAGGTTAGAAGGCTAATCGAGTCTCCCGCAGGATCTCCATGAAACCACTTCGCAAGATGCTCGACCGTATGCATCCTTCGTTCTCGAAGGGTGGCAAGCTCGAGAAGCTGTACCCGCTGTACGAGGCCGCGGACACGTTCCTCTACACGCCGGGTGAGGTCACGAAGGGGCCGTCGCACGTGCGCGACGCGATCGACTTGAAGCGCATGATGTCGATCGTGGTCGCCGCGCTCGTGCCGTGCATCTTCATGGCGCTCTACAACACGGGCTACCAGGCCAACGCCGCGATCGCGTCGAGCGAATCGATCACGGCGTTCTCGAGCTGGCGCGCGGCGATCTACACCGGGCTCGGCTTCGGGTACGACCCGGGCAACCTGCTCGCGTGCATCGTGCACGGCGCGCTGTACTTCATTCCCGCGTACATCGTCACGATGACGGCCGGGGGCATCGCCGAGGTAATCTTCAGCATCGTGCGCAAGCACGAGGTGAACGAGGGCTTCCTCGTCACGGGGATGCTGATCCCGCTGACGCTGCCGCCGACGATCCCGCTCTGGCAGGTTGCGGTCGGGACGATCTTCGGGGTCGTGATCGGCAAGGAAGTGTTCGGTGGTACCGGCAAGAACTTCCTGAACCCCGCGCTGACGGCGCGTGCGTTCCTCTACTTCGCGTATCCCGCGCAGATCTCCGGGAACTTCGTCTGGACGGCGGCGGACGGCTTCAGCGGCGCGACGCCGCTCGGCGCGCTCGCGGCCGCCAACGTCTCGGAAGGCATGGCTTCGATCACGGACGTGACGTGGCTGCAGGCGTTCCTCGGCCAGATGCAGGGCTCGATGGGCGAAACTTCGACCCTCGCCTGTTTGCTCGGTGCGGGGGTCCTCATCGCCACCGGAGTGGGCTCCTGGCAGATCATGACGGCCTGCGTTCTCGGCGCCGTCGGAACTTCCGGCCTGTTCTACTTGATCGGCAGCGGCTCCAATCCGATGTTCTTGATGCCGCCGACGTGGCACCTCGTCGTCGGGGGCTTCGCGTTCGGCGCGGTGTTCATGGCGACCGATCCGGTTTCGGCCGCGAATACCGCCGTCGGGAAGTGGATCTACGGAGTGCTCATCGGCTTCATGACGATCTTGATCCGGGCCGTGAACCCCGCGTATCCGGAAGGGATCATGCTCGCGATCTTGTTCGCGAACGTCATGGCGCCGCTCATCGACTATTACGTCGTCCAGGCAAACGTCAAGAGAAGGTTGGCTCGCAATGTCGCGTGATTCGATCCTCCACACGTTCGT
>JAUIME010000783.1 GCA_030433195.1 bacterium | reverse complement strand
CTTGCGTCGCATCGCCGAGTGTCGCGATCGGCGCCCCCGGCACGACCGACCGTGGATCGAGCGGCTCGCTGAAGAGCAACGCGATCGAGAGCGGCGCGTTCGGCGGCCCGAGCGAGAAGCTCCCGAGTGGAACGCCGTCCACGAACGGAACGCTGTCCGAGAAGTCGTTGCCGAGGAATTCCTCGGGCTCGTTCGTACGCGGCTCGCCGTCGCCGGTCGCGACTCCATCGCCATCCAAGTCGACGAGCACACCGCGCACCTGCGGTGCCTCCATCGCCACGTCGAAGAAGTAGGGTTCGAACGCGCGGACGTCGAATTCGATCGTCGCCGATTCTTCCAAGAGTCGTCCGCCACGCGTACGAATGCCGAGCGGCTCGTCGCCGCGCGCGGCCGGGGCGTCTTCGCCGACGAGCTCGATGCGATACTCGCCGCCGAGCGCATAGCCCGCATCCGAAAGATCCGGCAGGCTCGGCAGCTTCGGGACGAACTTCACGTCGCGCCCGTCGGTGACGCGAAAGCCCTCGACGTCGACGTCGAACCCGGGGCCGCCGAGCACGCGGAACGTGTCGGCCGTCACGCTGTCGGGATCGACCGCACGCGAGAATCTCACACGAAGGATCGAGTTCAGGTACAGATCGGACTCGGGCAGATCCCCGGCTCCGTCCGCGCTCACGCTCTCGAGCCGCAACGGCCCGCCTCCGCTGCTCCCCTTCGAACAACCGCCGGCCAGCGCCGCGCCGAACGCGAATGCCACGAGAAGCGCCAGCGTCGCCGTCTGGTCACGTAGCCCGCAGGTAACACCCTTCCGGATCGTTCTCATCCTCGACTCCCGTCGTCAGCATGATCTCTTCGCCACGGCCCATTCCTCGAGCTCTCGCGGCCGTTTCACTCGACTCGGCGCAAACCGGGTGCCGCAGAAGAGGAAACGGAATCGAGGCCCGAACTCCAACTCGTGAATCGAGAGATCCGAGCAACTTTCGGCCGGAACGACCCCTCCCCAAACCCTACGCGCCCTCGGACCTCCAGGATCCGAGGGCGCGATCGAGTCGTCAAGGAGAATTATCGCTGCACGCGTACGCGCAGGTCGTCGAGGCCGGGCAACGAGGGTGTGTTCTCGAGCAGCGCGCCTTCGGGAAGCACGAACCGAACCTCGAAGCGAATCAGCGGCAGGCCGTCCAACATCGCGATGTCGGGGGTCCAGTCCGTGATCGTCGACGGGTCGGCTTCGCCGGGACGCTCCGCATCCTCTCGCGCTCCGCTCCAACGGACGAACGCGCGCAAGCCGTCAGGGAACGTCTCGGCGGGCATCCCGTCGTCGTCGAGCGGGGAAACGTCGAGAACGCCGGCCCCCGGGAAGATCTCGCCCGTTGCGGGATCGGCCGCATCGAATGCGTACCGAACGCCATCGCCTAGATTGGTGTCGTAGAACTCCGAGACGCCGAGCGAGACGCCCGCGATGGCGGGATCGATCGCCCGGATGATCGCCGGCGGATCGCACGACGAGCATTGCGGCGAGTTGCCGCCGGGCGTCTCGATGACGATGTAGCCGTCCGACCCTTCGCCGCCGAGACCGGCATCTTGGAGTCCGAGCCCGCGCCGCCCCCCCACCGCTTCGATTTCGCGGCCGATGATGCCGATGTTGCGTCGCATGCGTAGAAGCAAGAATCCTCCGCCACCACCGCCCGCGCCCGCAGACCACGGAGATTCGACCGTACCGGTGCCGCCGCGCCCGCCGTTCGCCAACACGGAATTCGTCGGTCGAATGCCCAGCGACCCGGCCACCTCGAGAATCAGCGCGCCACCGCCGCCGCCGCCCGAGCCACCGACCACGAAGTTCGCACCGTCGGACCACGATCCACCGCCGCCGCCACCACCGCCACCGAGCACCGTGTCGGGTGCACCGTAGGCGATGCCGCCAACGCCTTCGCTACCGCGGCCGTCACTTCCCGGGGCGCCGTCTTGACCGTCGAGCCGGTGCGCACCGCCACCGCCACCGCCGGGGCCGACGCCCGCGACACCTCCTTCACCCCCTCCGCCGACGACAGGCTCGCCGCCGGTACCCGAACGCCCCATGCCGTTGCCTGCCGGATTCGACGAGCCACCGAGTCCACCGCCGGCCCCTCCGGATCCGCCGGGGAGCGGACCCGCGACGCTCTCCGAAGCCCGCAGGCCATCTTCACCCGAGACGTCGATGACGTTCTCTTGGACCATGAGCACGTCGCCGAACACGCGCACGACCGCCGGCTTGTCCCCGACGACCCGCAGCATCCCGCCCCCCTCCTCGGGGAACTGCAGGCTCGCGAAGTTCCAGATGCCGTCGTGTCCGGTGGTATCGAGCACCGTATCGCCCGCGACCACGAGATCGCCGTCGCTCCCGTCGCCGCCCCACCCGACACCCGCACGCAGATACGCGCGATCGGGAAGCGACCACAAGGCCGAGGTCGACTCGTCACGTTGCGAGCGGTCCGAGAACGTCTCGACGATCGCGTCCTGCGGGACGTCTTCACCGTTGCCCGTCGTGAACGCCGCCGCGAACGACGCACCGAGCGTGTTGCCCGTGAGGTCGGCGAGCGACGCGTCGGCGACTACGATGTGCGAAGCGCT
>JAUIME010000782.1 GCA_030433195.1 bacterium | reverse complement strand
GCTCGGGAGGCAGTCGCGGCGGGATCTCGCGCGGCGGTGGGCGATCGAGCGGCGCCTCGCGCAGCGTCGGCCGCAGCTCTCCCTCGCGCAGTCGAAGCGTCGGCCGAAGCGCTCCGTCGCGTAGCTCCTCGCGAAGCAGCAGCGTCGGGTCGAGCTCGCGGAGCCGCTCGTCGAGCGTCGGTTCGCGGAGCCGATCCAGTAGTTCGTCGCGTTTGGGCTCGAGCTCGCGCAACTCGACGCGTCGATCGCCGTCGATCTCACCGGGGCGCTCGGTCGGCAACACGCGCCGATCGTCGTCCGATTTCGGCCGATCGTCGTCGTCCTCGCGCTTCGCCCCCGGCGGATCGGGGAGCGCGCCCTCGCGCAGCTCGTCGCCCGGGATCACGAACAGCCGTCGCGGGACGTACATCGCCCCGTCGACCTCGCCTGCCACGACGCGGCGACCGACGGCGAGCACGCCGGGCTGGTCGAATCGTTCGGATGGCTCGAACTATCGCTCGCCCTCTTCGGCGAATCGTACGCAAGCCGGAACCGGCCGCGACGGTTCGGTGACGCCGTCGACGCGGCGTGTCGAGACGAATCGCTACAGCCCCGGAACGAGCCGTTACAGTCCGTCCGGTACGCGATACACGACTCCGTCGACGTCGCCGCAGCGCGACCCGTCGAGTGCCACGTATCGTGGGTATGCGCGGCACGCGATCGAGCGCGGCACGCCCGATCGGCTGGCCGATCGCGAACGGGACGGCC
This sequence comes from bacterium, assembly GCA_030433195.1. GTDB lineage: Bacteria > Planctomycetota > JACOTG01 > JACOTG01 > JAUIME01 > JAUIME01. The sequence continues at coordinate 1,857 of JAUIME010000782.1, read as the reverse complement.
GCGGATCCGCGACCGCGCCGACGCGCGGATACGCCGATCGAGTCCGCGATCGCGACGCGACGAACTCGCCCGGCTCGGCGACGCGCCGCACGAACGCCGGGCTCGGAACGACGGGATTCGGCAAGAAGCGCGAAGGAAGCCCGTCGGACGATGCGCTGCGATTCATCGGCTCGGCCGATCGCGGTCCCAGCGGCGGCGCCTCGGGAATTCGAGGCACCGGCGGCGGTTCGGTGACGGGTGGCGGCTCGCTCGCGGGTCGTCCCGATGCGGGCATCGAACGCAAGCCGCGTACGCTGAAGCCCGCGCCGAACGCGAAGAGTCGAGGTCTCTCCGCCGGGAGCGGGCTCGATCGAAGTTTCACGCCGTCGGGCGTGAAGGCCGATCGTAGTGCCACGCGCGGCAAGGGATCGGGTCTTGGAACCACCGCCGACTTGGATCGCTCGTCGGCCGGCCTCGGCCATGACTACACGCATCGCAAGAAGCACGAGAACAACGGTCGCCACGGCGAGAAGTACGGCGGCGATTACTACGAGAAGAACCACCACGGGAAGCACCATCATCACGGTCGCGGGTACTATCCCTACTACCCGTACTACTACGGCTACTACGATTGCTGGCCGTACGGCTACTACGGGTATCCGAGCTTCGGCTTCGGGTATTACGGTAGCTGGTACTTCGGACTGAGCTGGTGCTGGCCGTTCTACTACTCGTACGGTTCGTACTGGCCGTACTCGTATTCGTACGGATACCCGTTCCACCGCGTCTACCACTACGGCTACACGTCGTACTGCCCGGACCGCGTGGTCGTGTACGAAAACTACTACGAGAACTATTACGAAGGCGGGGGCGGCGTCGTCTACGAAGACGGCGTTCCTGCCGAGAGCGGTGCTGCACCGGCGGCCACGGCCCCGGCCGAACTTCCCGAGGATCCGCTCGTCACGGGTGACGTCCTGCTGCGCGCGGGGCGTTACGATGAAGCCGTCGAAGCCTACCGCAAGGTCGTCGAAGACGAGCCGGACAACTCGGTCGCGAAGTTCGCGCTCGCTGACGCGCTGTTCGCCGAGGGCAAGTACAACGAATCGACGTACACGCTGCGGCTCGGCCTCATGCAAGACCCCGAGTGGCTCGACGCCTCCGTGAACAAGGGCGATATCTTCCCGAGCGGCGAAGAGTTCGAACGACTCCTCGGCGAGCTCGAAGCGTACGCGAACGAGCGTCCGTTCGACAGTTCGGCCTGGTATCTCCTGGGCTTCCAGCAGTACTTCCACAACCGATTCGACGCGGCGGAAACCTCGCTGCGTCGCGCCGACGAAGTGCTGCCGGGCGATGCCCTCACGGGCCGCACGATCGAGAAGGTCGCGGTGCGCCGAGCGGCCTTCGAAGTCGCGACGCCGGATCCGGAGCGCGAGAGCGCAACGGCTCCGCCGAAGCGCGACGCGGCAGCCGCCCCGGCCGCAGCGAGCGAGCCGAAGTCCGAAGCGAGCGCCGCGGCCCCCGAGAGGAAAGACCTCGAAGAAGAATAGGCCGTGCCGCAAGCCCCGAACGACAACCCGACGCCCCGCGGGATCCTGGTGATCCGGCGGGGCGTTTCCGCTCCGCGGATCCGACGGCGCGGTGTGTCGTGATGCGCTCGATCGCAGCATGTCTTGCGCTGGCCGGGGTCTATGGGATCGTGGTTCTGGCGTGGGGGTGGATCTGGGGGTACTACGAGCTGAATCTCTACACCCAGACCGGAGCCGAGAGCATCATCCATCCGGGCGACTCGATGTACACGATCTCGGAGGCCGGCTTCGCCGGGATCTTCGACTTGCCTTGGGGTGTCGCACCGGACTGGGCAGGCATCGTGGGGTATCATCT
>JAUIME010000781.1 GCA_030433195.1 bacterium | reverse complement strand
GTCGCGCCACCGCCGCCGGTCCGGGGCCTCCATCACGGGACGATCTCGAGTGTCACGGCATTGGTCGCGCTTACCCCCTTCTCGCTAGGTGCGGCAGGGTCGACGATGACACCCTGGAATGTGAGCTCCATGCCGACCGGGAAGTTGGGGTAGAGGAAGGTCGTGGTCGCGCGTTCGGGGTCCACGGTCGGGCTGCCTAAGAAATGGCTTTCCCCGACTTGATTCGACTTGCCAAGGTTGTTCGCGATGATCACAGGCGCGGCACCGCCGCTCAGCAGAAGCGGAAAACACACCGAGCCGATCTCGAACGGAAGATCCGTCAGTGTGCCGCTGCTCGCGTTGCCGAGGTTGGCGTGAAGCACGAACTTCCCGTTGCCGCCGGCGATCGGATTCAAGACGGTGACGGAGATCAGCTCTTCATCGGTCGCCTCGACGGTTCGATCGGCTCCTCCCATGAGGCCGTTGATGAAGAGGACGTTCGTGACCCAGCCGTTTCCTGCGTTGACGCTGCCCGTCCCGCATTGTGTGCCCGAGAGGCGCAGTGCGGGCTGCGCGGTATCTCGGAACGACCAGGGTCCTTCGTCCGTCGACGCGAAAGCACCGGTCGCTTCGGTCGAAGTGGAGCTCCAGCCGGCTTCGGTTTCCGGGTCGGCGGGAAGAACGGCAATGAAATACTCGGTTCCGGTGACGAGGAGCGGCCGAGAAGCCGAACTTACCTCGGTCAAGATGGAGTCGGTCGAAAAAATGGGTGGAAGGTCACTCACGATACCGAGGCTTTCGATCAAGTTTCCAGGACTTCCAGCGTCACTCTCCAGAAGCTGGACCTCGACGATGTCGGTGTCATTGATGGCACTCAGTGCCAACTCGACGGTGTCCAAGCGAGCGTCACGAGTCGCGACGAAGCCGACGGACCACGCCGACCAGGGACTGGGAGAGGTACAGCAGCCGCGAACGATCTTGGCATTACAGCAGTGGTACGTTCCGTCTACGGCCAGATTGCTGTAGATCACGTCTGCTGTTGCGACATCACCCATGACAATCAACGTGATGAATGTGATGCAAGTCCATGCAGTCTGTCGCAAACTTCGTAGCCTCGGTTCCATGGTGGGTTCCCTTTCTCGAGAGCGTCTCGGTGTGGTTTGGTGCGTGGGCGAAGTTCCTCCGCCAGCATCACCCATCCGCGAGAACGAGAAACACGGCCGAACCAGGGCATGAATTCTCGGGTTTTGTGTCAGCGAGGGCTGACGCCGAAGTCGGTCATGGGCCTGGCTGCGTTTCGGTCGGTGTGCAGGCGCGGTCGCGACGTCGACGTTGCCGACGTCTACTCATCGGCCATCGAGCGGGCGATCCCCCTGGGTACCGCCGGCGTTGGCTCGCCGGAAGGCGTCGAGTTCCGACATGATGCGCGACCGCCATTCGAGGAAGCCCGTGAGTTCGGGGTTGTCGCGTTGAAGCTCTTCGTAGATTTGCAGGGCGGTTGCGTGTCGGGGATGTTCGGCGATGGCCTGGCCGTAGTCCTCGACGGCCTGCGGACCGTAGTGAAACTCTCGAAGGAGACTCCATAGGATGTCGTCGGCTTGCGTCAATCGCGCGGCGGAGAAATCGATGTCTTGCGGCTCCTCCCCACGTCGGATCTCGAGGCGCCGTTCGATGGTGCCTTCTTGGACCGGGGCCGGGATGGCATCCGCGCCGACGTAGCCGATCTCCACGAGCTGTCGAAGATGTCGTGCGGAAACCTCGGAGTCCGAAATCGCCTGGCCACTCGAATCGTGGGCGTTCTCTCTTGCGGTCGCGTCGAGGGCCAGGGCTTCTTCTCGAAGGGTGGCGATCAGGGTGGGGTCCGTGATGCGAGTGGCAAGCCACGGATGGGCGTGCTCGGACAAGTCGTAGGCTCTCTCTTCCCAGGGGAGGGCGCTCACGAGCCCGAGCGGATCCGCTTTCACGTCATACCCGCGCGGCGAGCGCGTGGGAACGAGATGCCGGACGATGCGACGGGGAGCGAGATAGTGCTTGATGACGCGTTGCGGGGGCAGCTCGATTCGGCCGACGTACGCGAGGTGGTCCCGGAAGTAGTAGACGTTGCCGCCCGTGTTGACACTCGTCCCGAATGCGTGGCTTTTCTGCCAGTGCCCTGTTTCGAGTCCGAGCGCGAGGTCTTGGCCCACGATGTCGGTCGGAGGGTCGAGTTGCATCTCGGCGAGGATCGTGGGCATGACGTCGACGAGTTCGACAATCTGATCGGTGCGTCGTCCCTCGAAGCGTTCGTTCGGGAACTTGACGATGAGGGGCACCTGAGTCTCTTCGGTCGTCGCGTAGACGCCGTGGCCGATCATCACGCCGTTCTCGAGGAATGCCTCACCGTGATCGGAGGTCACGACGATCATCGCGTCGTCGAAGCGACCCGCTTCTCTCAAGAGATCGAAGAGGCGACCGAGCTCGTGATCCACGAAGGCGATGCAGCCGTCGTAGCGAGCGATGACGTCGCCGACTGTGGCGAAGCGCTCGAGATCGAGGTAGGCGTGGCATTGGAGGAGGCTCGGGCCGAAGAGGGACACGCGGCGCTCCTCTCGCCCCTCGGGCGCACCGGCGAACTTCGAACCGAACGGC
>JAUIME010000780.1 GCA_030433195.1 bacterium | reverse complement strand
GGGGACCTCGTTCGAGGATTACATCGAGAACCTTTGCGGTGGCGGGGGGAAGTAGTTCTGATGGTGTCGAGTTGCGTCGGCTCCGCTCCCTCCCGGGAGCGGGGTCGACGTCTTGCAGGATGGATCACGCTTCGCACGCTAGAGATCAAGTCCGAGGGCGCCGCGTGCCGATGCGACAGCATGGGACTCGGCACCATTCTCTCCGGCTTCGTCTTCAGCGTCATCGGCCTGTCGCTGTTCGTGTACGGCAAGCGACAGCAACTCTTCGTACCGCTCCTCTGCGGTATCGCCTTGATGGCGCTGCTCGTCGTCGTCCCCGACCCGATTGCGATGTCGATCATCGGAACGATCATCACGGTCGCAGGGATCGCGCTGCGCTTCGCGACGGAGTAGCGGCTCGACGCTTCCCGGTCGGCGCGACCGCGCGCCTCGCGGTCGAATCTCCTACTCACTCGATGAGGATCCGAAGAGCGGTCGTGAATCGGCCGATCGTTGGCCGCCAGGGCCTTCGAGATCGATCTCGCCCTCGCACGCGCCCGGATCGTTCGAGTAGAATCGAGGGATCGCGGGGGGCACTCGTAACGACGACCCGACCCGGTCGAGTCTTCGTCGATGCGTCCGCGATCGTGAGAGGACGACCCCGGTTCGCTTCGGGTACTCGAGAGGGAGACGACGATGAGATCGATGGATCGGCTTCGGATGACGATGGCCTCGTGTCTCGTCCTGTGGATCGCGGCGGCCGCAGGGCTCGCCGATACGACGCTCACCTTGGGGAACGGTGTGCGAAGCGTCGTGGTGAATCCGGTCACCAACAAGATCTACGTCGCGATCAACGGACAGAGCCGGATCGCGGTCATCGACGGAACGACGCTCGAGATCACGAACGTGTTGCTGCCGGTCGGCGCCGGCCCTGCCGAGCTGGCGGTGAATCCGCTCACGAATCGTGTCTACGTCGCGAACGCGTCGGGCGACACGATCAGCGTTCTGGACGGGGACGATCTCACGACCACGGAACTCCCGGTCGGGGAGTGGCCACGGTCGATCGTCGTGAATCCCGGAAGCGACCAGGTCTACGTGACGAATCGCGGGAGCGACCAGCTCACGATCATCGACGGGGTGACGCTGCAGACGGAGACGGTGGAGGGGATTCTCGATGCGGATCAGGTCGCGTTCAACTCGAAGGCGAACAAGATCTACGTGTCGGGTGCGCAAGGGACCCGCGTAACGGTTCTCGATGCCGTTGACTACAGCCAGTCGCCGGTGACCGTCGGGAACCAACCCTACGCATTGTGTGTCAATCCGTTCGCGAACAAGGCCTACTGCACGGCGTACGCGAGCGGTCGCGTCTACGTCATCAACGGCGAGTCGAACGGTGCCGGCGGAATCGGCCTGCTGTCGCCCGAGGCACTCGCGTGCACGGCCGACTCCGTATCGAACCGAGCGTACGTCACGGCCGGTTGGGAAGACGGATTCTTCTTCGGATCGATCGCGGTCATCGACGGAGAGACGAATGCGAGGCAATCGATCAAGATCGGCGTGTTCCCGACCGCGGTGGTCGCGAACCCCGTGACCGATTCGGCCTACGCGGTCGATTTCTACGATGACAGCGTGACGGTCGTTGACGGCGAGGACCTCACGTTCGACGTCATCGACCTCGACGCGATCCAACCGCGAGCGGCGGCCGTGAACCCGGTGACGAACAAGATCTACGTCACGTACGGGCAGAACCTGCTGCGGGTGATCGACGGGATCGACAACACGACCGAATCGGTCGCGGTGGGTTCGATGCCGCGCGCCTGTGTCACGAACCCGAAAGACGGGGTGACGTACGTCGCCGATCGCGATTCGGACACGGTGAGCGTGATCGGGAGCGACGGTTCGGTGCAGACGGTCGCCGTTGCGGAGGAGCCTGTCGCGCTCGCCGTGAACCCTCGACGCAACGAGGTGTACGTCGTGGGATTCGCGGCCGACGCCGTCACGGTGATCGATGGCGAGACCCTCGCGACACAGACGATCGCGACGGGGGACGGTCCCGTCGACGTCGCGATCGACGCCGTGGCGAACCGCGCGTACGTCGCCAATAGCCTCGACGATACCGTCACGGTCATCGACGTGACCGATCGGTCGTCCGCGACGGTGACGGTAGGGGACACGCCCGGCGCGATCGCGGTGAACCCGGCGAGCGGTCGAGCGTACGTCGCCGATACGCTCGCGAACACCGTGACCGCGATCGACGGATCGGATGGTTCGACCGAGACGATTCCGGTCGGTGATCGCCCACGCGCCATCGCGATCGACTCCGGTCGGGATCGCGTCTACGTCGCGAACGAGAGTTCGGGCAACGTCACGGTGATCGAAGGCGCCGACCACTCGACACGGACCGTGTTCGCGGGCAATGGTTCGCGAGACATCGCGGTGAACGGATCGACGAACAAGATCTACGTCGCCAATGCGCTCGGCAACAGCGTCACCGTGATCGACGGGGACACGTTCGCGCGGCGTACGATCGTCGCTGCGGGCGGCCCTCGCGCGATCGAGGTCAACCGAGCTACGAACCGGATCTACGTGGCTACGACCGATGCCGGGTCCGTGCTCTCGATCGACGGC
>JAUIME010000779.1 GCA_030433195.1 bacterium | reverse complement strand
CTCTTCGGCGACGGCGGGCCGCGGCGAGCGGGGTTCTCCGACGTGGAAGCAGTCTAATGTGGCAAGCCAATGTGCCCGCACGAGGGTCCGGCCCCGTTCGCCCTCTCGGACTTCGCTCGCGAGGAGCTCCGAGTCGCTGAAGAGCATGTACCCCTTCGACTGCACGAACTCCTTACGTGACACTCGATCGCGGAAGTCCGGGTCGTAGAAGTCGTAGACGTGCGTGTAGTCGGCTTCGTCGCGCAAGCGCCAGAGTTCGCGAGCGCGCTCGGCGAGTCGCTCGACGAGCGCGTGCGACGTGTCCGCCTGCGAGCGTTCGGCGTACCGAGACTCGAAGCGGTCCGTCGCCTCGCGGTAGCCGAGGGTCACACCGGCCGTGACGACGGCGGTCCCGCCGAGCAGAAGAACGAGGGTTCGAAGCGGCATCTGCGACGTATCGGCGTTTGGCGCGCCGGATCTGAAAGCGGCCGCTTTCGGCGAGATCGTGCGTCGGGTATGCTGCTGCCTCGATCCGGCTCATCGGAAACAGGAGGTTTCGAGATCATGAAATGGAATTCGTCACGCCCGTGGTTCGTGCTCGGGCTCGTGTTCGGACTGGCAGGCCTGTTGGCCATCGCGGTGGGATGCGGGGGTTCGAGCGACGAGGGAGATGGAACCGACGGGTCGCCGAACGACGCGTCGGCGACGGTCGATCCGAACTTGACCGTGGAGCAGACGCTCGCCAAGATGCGCGACGTCGAGGGCCTGCAACTGCTCGACGTCCGCACGGACGACGAGTGGAACGAAGGGCATATCGAAGGCGCGATCCACATCCCCGTCCAAGATCTCGAGTCGCGACTCGACGAGCTCGACAAGGGGCGCCCGGTCTTGACGTATTGCGCGGCCGGTGGACGCAGCAAGCGTGCGCTCGACTTGCTCGACGCGCAGGGATTCTCGACGGAGGGTCACCTTGCACCGGGAATCCGCGGCTGGAAGCAGAACGGACAGGACGTCGTCGTACCGTGAGCATCGTCGCGTCCTACGTCGCGAAGGCGAGGTTCGTGATCCTTTGAAGATCCTCTACTTGTCGTGCCACGCGGCGCTCGAGTACGACGAGCTTTCGTTGCTGCATGCTCGGGGTCACGAAGTGTTCTCACCGGGGACGGAACCCGAGCCCTTCGGACCGTACGGCCCCGGATCGATGCCGTTCCGTCCGGCCGTCGAAGGCTTGTCGCACGACCTCGAGACGGTGCGCGCGTGGGCGCGTTTACGGTCGAGTGTCCCTGCCGATGCCGATGCGAAGCGTGCGCTGACCCCCGAATTCGTCGCGCGCTTCGATGCCGTCGTCGCGATGCACACGCCGTTCTGGATCTACGAGAACGTCGATGCGTGCGAGGGAGTGCCGCTGGTTTGGCGGACGATCGGGCAGTCGGGCGCGAAGACCGAGCGACTCATGCGCGAGATGCGCGAGCGCGGCGTCACGATCGTGCGTTACTCACCGGCCGAGCGGCATCTTCCCGACTATGCGGGCGCCGCCGCCGTCGTGCGCTTCGCGAAGAGCCCCGCGGAGCTCGGCGGTTGGCATGGGTCCGAGCGCCGCGTCGTGACGTTCGCGCAGACGATGCGCAAGCGGCGGGACGTCTGCGGATTCGATGCGTTCGATGCGTCGACGCGTGGCCTCGAACGCAGTCTCTACGGCTTCGGTAACGAAGACGTGGACTGGGCGGAAGGACCGCTCGCACACGAGCAGCTACTCGACGTGCTGCGGTCGTCACGTGTCTACTTCGCCGCGGGGACGAAGCCCGCGAGCTACACGCTCGGGTTCCTCGAGGCGTGGATGACGGGAACGCCCGTCGTCGCGCTGGGTCGCGAACTCGGCGGGCCGCCCGCCTACCCGAACGTATACGAGGTCCCCGATCTGATCGAGCACGGCGTGGACGGCTTCTGCTCGGACGACGTCGACGAGCTGCGCGACCGCATCGCTCGGTTGCTCGACGACCACGACCTCGCACGGCGCATCGGACGCGCGGGTCGGGAGAAAGCCGTGGCGACGTTCGGCCACGACGCGATCGGGCGGCAATGGGATTCTTTGCTTTCCGGCCTGCGTCCCGTCCGAGAAGCGGTCCGGTAGAGCACGTGGTCCGCCGGCGGGCCCGGCCGTGGCGCCGGCCGCGGTATGGGCGGAATCGGACGGCTTCGCGCGAGGTACGGCCCGGGGTCGCGTGATAAACTCCTCGACTTTGCCGAACGCCCGAAAACCGGCCGCCACCGTCCGGAGAAATCTCATGCTCACGAGTCGCGAAATCCGCCAGCAGTTCCTCGATTACTTCGTTCAGCGCCAGGGTCATACCGCGGTGCCGTCGTCTCCCGTCGTGCCCGCGGACGATCCGACGTTGTTGTTCGCCAACGCCGGGATGAATCAATTCAAGGACGTGTTTCTCGGCACGGGTGATCGTCCGTACACGCGTGCGGTCGATACGCAGAAGTGCATTCGCGCAGGCGGCAAGCACAACGACCTCGAGGACGTGGGCAAGGACACGTATCACCACACGTTCTTCGAGATGCTCGGCAACTGGTCCTTCGGCGACTACTTCAAGAAGGAAGCGATCTCGTGGGCGTGGGACCTGCTC
>JAUIME010000047.1 GCA_030433195.1 bacterium | reverse complement strand
GATGAATCGCGCCGGGTCCTCTACATCGTCGAGTCGGGTCGTCCTGCGATTCGATCGTTCGATCTCGAGTCGAGCACTTTGGGGACCGTTTCGCTAACCAACCTGAGCTATCCGCTCGGGATTGCGATCGATGAGCAGGCGGGCATTCTGTACTGGGGTGAGGCAAGCTCGCTCGTGGGAAACGCCCTGTTCGCCGCGAACCTCGACGGAAGTTCTGTGCGACAAGTCGTGTCTAGTCCCCGTAGTCCGCGTGAGATCGATCTCGACCCAAACGCACAGAAGATCTACTGGACCGTCGCCGGAAACACACCGGAGATTCGCCGAGTGAATCCCGACGGCTCGGGCTTGGAGACCGTCGTCGACGATCTGCTGGCGTTCCCCAACGGCATCGATCTGGATGTCGATCCGCTCTCCTGTCTAGCGGGTAGCGTCGACGCGACGTCCGGCGGTCCCGAGGACGTCCTCTATCTCAACGGCGCGACCGGTGGTAAGTGCCGGATCGTCAGCGTCGCCGAAGGTGAGCTCTTGTGGGCGACGCTACTTGCACCCCCCGCTGGAGGCAGCGGACGCTTCGTCGTTCATGCCAACGCAGGCTATCCGAATGCGGGCAGCGAGGTGTCACTACCGAGTGGCGTTGGCCGTGCGTGCTTTGACTTCTTGCTTCAGCGCGGGGCCGCACCGATCGCGATCTGGGACAACACGGGCAAGTCGAACGTCGTCGGTGAGAGCCGCTATTTCGACGGGAGCACAATACCGGATCCGGATCCCGCGCCCTCGACGTTCTTGCAGTTGTTCGATGGCGATCCGGTCAACCTGCCCGTGGGGACCGTTGTGACGTTTCAGGCGGTTCTGCTCGACCCGACGTCGTCGAGCCCGTACGGCGCAAGCGTGTCGAACGCACTCTCTCTTCGCATTCTCTGAAACACGAACTCTCGCCCGGTCCACCGGCTTGTTCCTACTCAGTAGGGTCTTCCATACGGTCGCGCGACCAGCAGCGCACGAGGTTGCTGGTCGTGCGACCGTTCCACTCCTGCTCTTGGCCAAGAGTCGGACCGATCCTCACCCTTCCCACCGCACCACCAACCCCGCATCGATCAAACTCATCCACTGGCGCTCGAGGTACCGCGCGAAGCTCCTGTCTTGCAGTAGCACGCCGGTTTCGATGTTGCGGTCGTGGCCGCGGTCGGTGAAGTTGGCGCTCGAGACGAGGGCGCGTTCGCCGTCGATGGAGACGCACTTGGCGTGGAGGTCGGACCACGGGGGGCCCGTGGTGCCGGCGCGGCGGTCGCAGTAGACGTTGGGGTAGGGCGGGCCGAAGGGCCAGCTCTTTTGGATGAAGTCGCCCATGGCACTCTGCATGTAGGCATCGGGGTCGGGTACGGCCCGCTGCGCCTGTTCGACGCGTACGAAGATGTCGGCGCGGATGCCGTGGGTGCGCAGGCTCTCGGCGAGGGGGCGCAGTACGGCTTCGCCGCGTTCGAAGCTGTAGCCCGCGAGGACGACGTGGCTGCGGGCCGACTCGAACAACTCGCGCAAAACCACGGCCGTGTCGCGGGCGCTCGCGCGGGTGCTCTCGGGGCCGGTCCACACGAGTTCGGGCGGCGGCGAGGAGTTCGCGTTGCGTTCGGCGAGAACGGCGTCGAGGATGCTCGTGACTGCGGCTCGCGAATGGCCCTCGAGTGCTGCGGTGATGGCGTCCTGCTGCTCGCGGATTCCGAAGGCGACGAGGTCGCTGTGGGTGAGCGGCATCGCGAGTCGTCCTGCACGCGCGGCGTGCGCGAGGCGTTCGAGGCTCGTGGTGCTGACGGCCGAAAGATCGCTCACGGTTCCGACTCGAAGTAGGCGAGCTTCGGGTCGTTGCCGATGGTGGGCACCACGAGGGCGCGATCGAGATAGCGGTTGAACCGCTCGCACGAGCACTCGGCGACGTACAGGCATCCGTGGCATGCGGCGCCTTCGAGGTTGCGATCGTCGGCTTCGTGCGTCGGGTCGTGTGCGGCGCACACCGGGTCGTTCGAACACAGCCGCCCGAGGTTCCACGCTTCGCGCAGATGATGCCGCAAGCGCCGCCCCTCTTCGACGAGGCCGCCGAGTGTTCCCTCGGAACCCGTCGTTCCCGTCGAGAGCAGGATTCCACACATCTCGCCGTCGGCGGACTGCGACGGCGAGCAATAGATGCGCTCGCGGATCGCGCTTGCCGCGTAGCCACACTCGAGGCTGATCGCGGTCAGCAGCAGGTGCGAGAGCGAATGCAGGAGGTAGAAGCGAATGCCCGGGAACTCGGCGCCGTGCGAATCCTTCTCGAACGCACGCAAGAGTCGCTCGGCGCGAGCTTGCACGGCGGGCAGCTCTTCCCACGCCGCGACTGTTGCTGGATCGAGCTCGACGAAGACGCCCTCACCGCGCACCTCGGCAGCGGGCAGCCACTTCTCGTTGCCGGTCGGCAGCGTCAATACGGCCGGCGTCACCGAGTACTTGTCGAACTCGTACTCGCCCTGGAGGTTCGCGCTGACGCTGTCGAAGCGGCTGAAGCTCACCTGCACGCGTACTTCGCGAAGCGCGGGCACGAGCACGAGCCGTCGGACTCCCGCGGGAAGATCCGCCCGCCGGTCGGGCACGCGGAACGCCGCGAACTGTGCATTCGGCGGCGGTAGAACGCCCGGCGTCTCATCGGCGGCCGCGAGAAACCGTTGGTACTCGGCAGTGCGGATCGGCGTCTCGGTCGCACCGTCTTCGCTCCGGCGCTCGCGATCGATCGCGGCGAGCACGTCGTCGAGACTCTCGCCCTCGATCAGGCTCTCGACATTCTCTTGTACTTCGGCGACCGTCTGGAGCTGGTCGATGCGCGTCACCTTGCGAACCGCCTTCCAGATATCCGGCTCCCGTAGTCGCAGTGTCAGCGCGTCGGGTTCGGGCTCGGGTAGGCGGAGCGCGCTCACCACTTGGGCGAAGTAGGCGTCGGATGCGGTGCGAACGAGCAACTTCAGCTCTTGGTCGCACGATTCGCGGGTTGCCCGGCCGCCGAGCCACGGACGGTCGCCCTTGCACGAGAACGGCAGCACCGACGCTTCGCTGAGCGGGCGCCGACTCTCGCAGTTCTTGCACCGCACGACGATCCGCGACGCGTCGCCGCTCGCCCCTTCGTCGAGGTACAGCTCGGGTCGGTCGCACTCCTTGCCCTCCGGATGCGCGAACGCGATCCACGGGAAATCGGTCAGGTGCCCGCGTCGGCAGGCCGCGACGAAGCGCACGGGCACCGCGTGGCCCGTCCGGTTCGACGTGCATTGGTGCCGGTATTGCTTGCCCTTGTCTTCGAAGGCGCTCGCCGCGTTCGCGAGGCGCCGACATCCTTGGCACACGAACCAGCGCGGGAACTCGAGCGACCGCACGCCGACGCGCGTATCGGGCTCGCGCGAATCACACGCAGGTGCCTGGCGGAAGTAGTTCGACTCGGCGAGATCGAGCTCGGGGTCGAGCACCTGACCGGGCAGGAGGTCTTCCTTGTCTAGTCATGGTTCGTGACCCGCGCGCCTGAGGTCTTGATACAAGTGGTGGGCGCGTTCACTGTCCTCGTGTGCGTGACACAGGAAGATCTTCTTCACGGCTCTCCTCCGTTTGCTGGCGGTGCCAAGTACGACCTTGCTCTATATCGGAGAGCGATGATGTGGGACTGAAGCAACGGTCTGACCGTTCCAGGGGGCAGGGGTGCATCTCTCGACCTGTCGAGACCCATCGGCATCAGGTCTGGTTGCTGGTACGATAGCCATATCTTCAAGTCTAGGAGGTGGATCATGATCGGGTCTGAGCTGTCGGGCATCCGGAGAATGGCGGGTCGCTTCGCGTGCATTTGCGCAGTGCTACTAGCTGTTGCCCTCTCCGTCGCTACGCCCGCCATGGCGCAATGTCCCGAGCTCGACGGTGTGCGGCTCGTCGCGAGTGACGGGGCGGGGCTCGACGGGTTTGGGATTGCGGTCGATGTGTCTGGTGGGACCGTACTGGTGGGCACGCGGCTGGGCGACGGGATCGTGGCCGATGCGGGGGCTGCGTACGTGTTCGGGCACGATGGGACGCAGTGGACCGAGCGTACGAAGCTCGTTGCGAATGATGGGGCGTCGCTCGATTTCTTCGGGAGCGCGGTGGCGATCGATGGCGAGGTTGCGGTCGTCGGTGCGCCTTATGATGACGACCTCGGGCCCGACTCGGGGGCCGTGTACGTGTTTCGGCGCGTTGGGGGAGTGTGGCTGCAGGAGCAGAAGCTCGCCGCGAGTGACGGGGGGCCGAGCGGGATCTTCGGCAGCACGGTGGCGGTGAGCGATGGGGTGGTGTTCGTCGGTGCACCCAACGACAGCTCGACGCGCATCGGTGCCGGCGCCGCGTACGTGTTTCGCTACGTCGGCAAGCGGTGGCTCGAGGAGGCGAAACTCGTCTCGACCGCGGTGTCGGACTACGACCAGTTCGGTGCGGACCTCGATGCGAGTGGCCCCGTCGTGATCGTCGGTGCGCCCGCGAAGGACGTGGGGGGGCGCATCAACTCGGGCGCCGTCTCCGTGTTCCGCTACGACGGAAGCGCGTGGCTGCTCGAGCGCGAACTTGCGGCGAGCGATGCCGGGAACTCGCACGGGTTCGGCCGCAAGGTCGCGATCGACGGAGACGACGTGCTCGTGGGTGCGCCAAGTGCCGACGGTGTCGCACCTGATACCGGTGCGGCGTACTACTACCGCTACTCGTCGGGCAATTGGTTCGAGATCGAGCGGATCGCGCCGTCGGACAGTGCGGGCGGCGACTACTTCGGGTTCGACCTGGACCTCCACGCCGGGCTCGCCATGATCGGCTCGGGAACGCCGATCAACGACGTCGAGCGAGGCGGTGCGGCCTACGTGTTTCAGCTCGCCGGCTCGTCGTGGATCGAAGGACGGAAGTACCAGCTCGCGAATCCGAGCGGGCTCGACGGGTTCGGAAGCGCATTGGCGGTCGACGGTCCGCTCGCCATCGCCGGTGCACCGGGCGACGACGTCGGATCCGGTCAAGACGCCGGCTCGGCTACGGTGATCCGGCTCGACGAGGCCCCGACTTGCTTGGCGGGAACCGTCGATCTCGGCGGCGGCACAGGGACCGCCGACGTGCTGCGCGTCGTCGAATTCCCGACCGATTGCGTCGATCGGTATGTCCGCATACCGACGTCGACGACCTTCGATGTCGTGATGGATGCTCCACCCGCCGGTCCGCAACCCGCTCCGTTCGTGCTCTACGCGTGGAACATCGTCGCAAAGGGTGGGACGGACGCCATGCTTCCGCTCGGGGTGGGCACGCTGTGCTTCCCCACGTACGCCGGCGGTCAGCCGCCGCAGCCGATCGCGATCTGGAACAACGTCGGGCACCGCCCCTACCTCGGCAAGCCGAACTACGCATCGCAGCCGGCGCCATCGACGGTCGTCCGAGTGCGCGGTGGCGTGTCGACGCCGATCTCGCTGACGCTGCAAGGGATCATTCTCGACGACGGCTCGGCCGCGTCGGTCCCCGCGAGCGTGACGAATGGGGTCGTGCTCGTGTTCGAGTAGTGCTCCGCCTTACACGGGCGTCATCGTCGCACCGCCGCTCGCGCCACCGACCCCGGCGGCCGTCGCGAGTCGATCTTCCTCGCGGGCGGTGGCCGCTCGGTTTTCGTCGTCTTCCGGCTCGAACGGTGGAAGCACACGGATCGCCTCGTACAGCGTCGTGTGGCTGCTGAGGTAGAACATCTTCAGGAAGATGCGGCCGAGGATGTAGAGCTGCCCCGCGCCGAAGAGGATCGCGATGCCGCCGTAACTTCCCGACGTGAGGCCGACGAGCTCGAGGACGTCCGGGTAGAAGTGCCCGAACACTCCATAGGCCCCGGTGAGGATCGCGAGCGCCCAGGCGAGGAAGAGCGTGAGGCCGAGCGTGCGCAGCGGATGGCAGACCAGGAACCATAGCGCGCGGAACGGCGTGAAGAGGACGAGCAGCAGTCGCACGTCGCGCACGACGGTGATGATCTTGCTGTAGGTGACGATCAGGTCGATGAGCGCAAACGCGACGAGCACCGCGCCGAACTCGGCGAGCGTGTAGAGCGCATACTGGCGTTCGTCGACCACGTCGCGCATCGGCTCTTCGAGGAGCGATCGCAGCTCCGGAAGCCCCCAGTAGAACGTCGCGAAGTAGCCGAAGCCGCCGATCAGCCCGAGCACGAACATCCCCGGGAAGTAGCGTCCGCAGTTCCCGAAGAACGAGCCCTCGCCGCGGAGCATCTGGAAGCGCCACAGCAGCCCTCCGGTGAGGAAGCTCCAGAACAGGATGTACAAGAGCGCCGCGCCGAGGATCGCGGACTCGCCCGTGAACACCTTGCCGCTCAGGAATCCTTCGAGCGCGTCGAAAACAGCGCCGACTCCGGTGATCCGTGGATCGAACGTAGCGGCCAGGCCGGCGGCTTCGGTCTCGTAGCCGTCGAACCACATCGGGTCGAACCCGTCGACCATCGTCTCGGCCGAAGCGCTCGAGCCGAGCGATCCTTCGATCGATCGCGCGACGCCGTACGACATCGCGGCCGCGATCGCGAAGTTGGCGAGGAAGATCAGCAGCAGGTAGCGCTTGCTTCGGATCGCGCGGCCGAATCCGTCTCGAAGGGCGTGGGTCTTCATCGTGGAGTCCTCGTCGATGGAACAGCGGCCGGGGTCATGAGACGGACGCGAGTTGTTCGAGCATGTTTTGGAGCCAGACCATCCAACGTGCGCTCCACTTCACGGACGCGCGACGAGCTTTCGAATCGCGGACCCAAGTATTGTTCACGCTGTCGACGTCGAGCACGAGAATGCGCTCGGGGTCGACCTCGACGCGATCGACCTTCGTCGACCGCACGTAGTCGTAACGCTTCCAGCGCTCGACGCCGTCCCAGGTCTCGGTGACGGATTCGCCGTCGGCGAACGTCACGCGGACCTCCACGGGGAAGGGCGTGTCGCCGAATCGGCGCACCACGACGTGCGACTCGAAGGCGCCCGATTCGATTCCCTCGGGCGGCGGGATGCCGTCGTCTCCGATGGGCGTGATCGATCCGTCTTCGCCGATTCGGTCGCCCCGCGCTTTCGTGATGCGCTGCGACTCGACGCTTTCGACGGCGAAGTCGAAGAGTCCCGATCCGTAGTACGTCGCCTCGAAGAACCAATCGAGATCGCGCGCCGCGACCTCTTCGACGACGGCGAAGAAGTCGTCGGGCGTGGGGTGCCCGAAGCGATAACGCTCGAAGTACGTCCGCAGGATGCGCTGCATCGTCTCCCACCCGAGCAGGTTCTCGAGCGTGCGGAGCATGAGGGCAGGCTTGTCGTAGCTCAGCCGACCGTACGATCCCGGTGCGAGGCGCCACGATTCGTGGGCCATGCTGTCGGTCTTCAGCACGGATTCGAAGCCGCGATAGCGGTCGGCGCCGTCGGTTCGTAGCGCCATCGGCAGCTCGCGGAAGACGAACGGCACGACGCCGTTGAAGTAGCGCCTCGTCATCCGTCGTTCGGGATATCGAACGTCGCGAACCCTGCGATCGCAGTACGTGTTGATGCCCTCGTCGAGCCATGCGTGTTCGAACTCGTTGTTGGCCACGAGGCCGTACCACCACTGGTGGCCCGTCTCGTGAATCGTCACGCCCTCGGGTGAGAAGGTTCCCGGCGGGGAAATCCAGCGCGTTCCGCCCGTGAAGAGAGTCGGGTATTCCATGCCGCCCGCGCCGAGTCGAAACGGAGGGTCGACGATCGTGACGTGTCCGTAGGGATACGCGCCGAACCATTGTCCGTACATCTCGAGCGTCGTTGCGGTCGCCTCGAAGTAACGGTCTTTCTTGGCGCGATGCTCCGGCCGAAGCAGGAGCCGCATGCGAACCGGGGGCAATCCCTCGGCCTCGAAGTCGCGTTCGTGTGCGATGTAGTCGGGTGCGGTCGTCCATGCGAAGTCGTGCACGTCGTTCTGAATGAAGTGATGTGTCGCCGTTCCGTCGTCGTTCTTGCGGCGTTCGATCCGTTCGCCCGTCGCCCCGACGACCCATGCGTGAGGGACGGTCATTCGCACGTCGTAGTTACCGAAGTCCGCAAAAAATTCCGTCTGGATGAACTGGTGACAGTTCCAAGTGCCGTCGGCTTCGAACACGCCGATCTTCGGGAACCATTGTGCGAGGAAGTAAGTCTCGCCTCGCACGCCGGTCCGACGAAACGTGCGCGGGACCTTCGAGGTCCACGTCATGCGGATCGTGAGGGTTTCGCCGGGGGCCACGGGAGGATCGACCGGCACCCGAATCACCGTGCGGTCGTGAGGGTTGCCGTCGTTCGGGGAAATCGGTTCGACGAGATCTGTAACCTCTGCCCCCTCGCGTCCGTCTCCAGGCTCGAGACGCATTGACTTGACGATGCAGGCCCCCCAGTCTTCGTCACCATGATCGGGCGTTGGAAGCGAGGCGTTGCGTGCATGTCGAAGGAAGGAGCTGCGATCGTTCAACCACGCGTTGTAGTAGAGGTGAAAGCGAAGCTCGTCGGCGGGATGGTCCGTGGCGTTGCGCCAAGTCAGGGTCTGTTCTCCTTCGATCTCGCGCGTCGCCGGATCGAGGAAGACGTTCATGACGTAGTTGGCGATCCGCGGGCTGCGTTCCGATCGAGGCGAATCGTCGGACGCTGGCTGCGCGGCGGCGGTCACGGTCGCGACGACGAGAAGCGCCATTGCGAGAGGAGCGCTGAAAAGCGGGTTGCGGGACCGTCGTGCGGGTGTCGCGTCGTTCGGGAGTCGCTTCGCCATGATCTCTCCGCTCGAGGGTGGCTCGGGCCGGTTTCGTCGTGGGCATCCTACGAGGCCATGCCGATGACGGGGTCGTTCGAGCCATGATAGCCGTTGCATGGTGGCGATGGAAACCTCGTCGACACGCCGACTCGCGGCGACGTCGACGGGAGCCTTTCGCCGTGCGTGCACGACTGCGGGGGGAAGGGCCGTGCGCGGGGAGGTTCTACGCAAAAAGGCCGGCGGATGATCCATCCATCCGCCGGCCCCGTCGAGAAGGTGAAGCTCCGAGGCCGATCGCTCGGCCCCGGAGGAGGTGTTGCCGTGCCTGAGCACATGTTGCCGTGCCTAGAGGAGGAGTTGCATTGTCAGAGTCCGCCGATGCGGGTAGGAGTCGTCGCGGGTCGAAGTCGTCATAGGGAGGAGCCGGTGCGCTCCCATCGCGGGAGGAACCATCGATCACGATCGATCGAGAACGCGACGCCGAACACGCGCCCGATGAGCGCTTCTCGGGGTACGGGTCCGAAGAAGCGCGAGTCGCGGCTGTTGTCTCGGTTGTCGCCCATCATGAAGTAGTGGTCGTCGGGAATGACGACGGGACCGAACGAGCGAGCGCGCAGCCTCGCTCGCTCGAGGTCCGTCATCATGGGGTGTCGCTTCTCCCCGAGAGTCTCGACAGAGAAACGATAGTCGTCACGCTCCGCGTCGGAGAAGATCCCGTCGAGGCGCGTGGGGTCGAGCGTGTCTTGCGGAACGGGAATTCCATTGCGGTACAACGTCGAACCCCGCATTTCGATGCGATCGCCGGGCAGGCCGACGATGCGCTTCACGAGCCGGAGGCGCTGCTCGGGAGACCAGAAGACGACGACTTCGCCGACTTGCGGTTCGTCGCGTCGAGACACCGAGTGCTGCGTGAAGGGAACATGAAGGTCGTACGCGAGTTTGTTGACGAGGATGCGGTCGCCCTCGACGATCGTCGGGAGCATCGAGCCGGTGGGGACGTCCATCCAATCGGCGACGGCCGAGCGGAACGTCCCGAGGACGATCACGACCGCGAGGATCGGAGCGACCCACTCACGCAAGAGCCGCTTCGGCAACGATCGTCGTTGCCCGTCGGACGACTCGTTTTTCTTCGAGGATCCGCGTTCGTTTCGTGGCTTCATGGCGAGGTTTCCGTAATGCGTTCGTTGTCGTTCTGGCCCGGTCGTCCTTGTCGGTCCTGGTCGGGCTCCGTGCTCGTTTTCGTCGGGAGGGTGTACGGAGGAGAGGCGCACGGCGTTGGAGCTGTTTTTTGCGGAGCGGCCGAGCGGCCGGGTCGGAGACGGCCGCGACCGGCTCAGGAGGGGCGTAGGCGCGGCAAGCGGACTAGACGCGCACCACTAGAACAGGACGCGCACCGATTCGATGGCGGTCTGGAGCGCCTTCTCGGGGAAGATGCCGATGCCGACCACGCCGACCGTGACGAGCGTCATGGCCGTGACGAGCGGAACCGACGGGATGACGCCGGGGGCGTGGGGGTTCTCGCGGAAGTACATCACGACGAGGACGCGGAGGTGGTAGAAGGCGCCGATGAGCGAGCCGACGATGGCGGCCGCCGTGAGCACGAACATCTCCGCTTGCAGCGCGGCACCGAGGATCTGCA
The DNA here is from genome assembly GCA_030433195.1 of bacterium. Lineage (GTDB taxonomy): Bacteria > Planctomycetota > JACOTG01 > JACOTG01 > JAUIME01 > JAUIME01. The sequence goes on along the minus strand of JAUIME010000047.1, from coordinate 3,811 downwards.
CTTTGGCGAGGAAGACGAAGGTCGGCGGGAAGCCGGCGAGAGAGAGGAAGATCGCCACGTAGGCGAGGCCGGCGACGGGGCAGCGTCGTCCGAGGCCTCGGAACTCGGCGAGGTACTCGCCGAAGCGTCGTCCGAAGAACACGGCCGAGATGATCGCGAAGGCGCCCGCTTGGAGGAAGACGAATCCGAGCAGGTAGAAGACGACGGCCGAGAGGACGGCTTCGCTCTGTGCGGCGGAGAGTTTCGGCGAGTACGCGACCGCGAATCCGGCGAGCAGGAAGCCGACGTGGGCCAGGGTCGCGTAGGACAGCATGCGCTTCACGTTGTCCTGGTAGGTCGCGTAGAGGCTCGACAGCACCATGGTGGAGCCCGCGGCGATTCCGAGGAGGATCGACCACTCGACATTGCAGGAGGCGGCGCCGGCCTCTTCGAAGATGCGGAACAAGGCCGCGAAACCTCCGAGGACGGTGGCGACCGAGAACGCGCCCGCCGCCGGACCCGGGGCCCCTTGCAGTGCGTCGGCCGCGTACATGTTGAACGGGAACGCCATGATTCGCACGAGCAGCGACACGACGACGAGGCCGAAGCCGAGCTCGAGGAACGGGTGTCCGGTGCCCGCGTGCGCCGCGACGCGCGTGGCGACTTCGTCGTAGTGCGTCGATCCCGTGACGCCGAACACGAATGCGAAACCGAGCAGCAGGAACGCCGTGGCGATTCCGCTCGTGATGAACGACTTCATGAGCGCTTCGCGCGACTTCTCGTTGGGAGTGAAGAAGCCGAGAAGCGTCGCGCCGCCGAGCGCGAGGATCTCGAGCCCGACGAAGAGCAGCAGAAAGTCGCGAGCCCCTGCGGCGATCATGACGCCCGTGATCGTGAGAAGCAGGATCGGGAAGAACTCGGTGCGGCGGTAGTCGACCGCGCGCAGGAACGAGCTGCCGAGGAGCGTCGCGAGCGTGCCGACACCGATCGCGGCGAGCTCGAAGGTCGACGTGAAGGCATCACGCACGAAGATGCCGCCGAGTGCGTCGCCGCTCGGGGAGAATCGCAACGTGACGACGCCGGCAAGCGCGAGGCCCGCGAGCGCGATCCACGAACCGACGTCCGATTGGACGCGACGGAGCGGCCGTTCGAGCATGAGCCCGATCGCCGCGGTCGCGATGACGACGATCTCGGGAAGGAAACAGGCCGCGTCGGCCCAGGCGAGGTTCATCGTCGGTTCTCCCACTTCTCGGCGATCGTCTCGTCGAGACGGTCGAGTCGGATCTCTTGGACCGATTCGGCGATCGGGGCCATCGACGACTCGAGCGGCTGGTGGATCGCGCTCGGGTACAGGCCGATCGCGAGGTTCGCCGCGAGCAGCAGTCCGACGACTCCGGCCTCACGCATCGTGAGATCGCGCATGCGCCCTTCACCCTGCACGGGCTTGGTCGGTGGACCGAGCACCACGCCTCGCAAAAGAATGAGCATGTACACGGCGACGAACACGGTCCCGAGTGCCGCGAGAACGGCCCACAGCGGATGTCTCGCGAACAGTCCTTGGAAGAGGAGGATCTCGGAGGCGAAGCCGCCGCTGCCGGGGATGCCGATGAGCAGCATCGTCGCGAGGCCGAAGAGCGCCGCGAATCGCGGGGCCTCTCGGCCGAGGCCGCCGACGGCGCCGAGTTGGTGCGTCTCGAGGCGTTCGACGATGGTGCCGATGAGCACGAGCAACGCGGCGTAGAGGACCGCGGCGTGGATCGAGAAGAGGATCGCGCCTTCGAGCGATCGCGCGTCGACGGCCGCGATGGCGATGAGCACGACACCGAACTGACTCGTCGCGGCGTAGGCGACGCGCTTGCGCATGTCTTGCGAGGCCATGCCGAGGCACGCGCCATAGAGCATGCCGACGGCGGCGACGCCGACGACCCAGGGCGAGATCGACAGCCAAGCCTCGGGCGCGAGGGCGACGCCGTAGCGGACGAGGCCGTAGGCGGCCATCGGCATCGCGAGGCCCGAGATGGCGACGCCGGCGCCCGTCGGAGCTTCGGCGAGCAACGTCGTGTACCAGCCGTGGAGCGGGAAGGCGGCCGCGCGGATCGCGAAGCCGACGACGAGGGCCGCGAGGAGCCAGGCACCCGCCGTGGACGGGACGCCGATGCCCGACGAGAGCGTCGCGAGGTCGAAGGTCATGACGCCGGTCGCGCGATAGGCGTTGCCGACGAAACCGACGACTCCGAGCAGCAGCACGGCGGCGCTCGTCGCGGCGACCATCGCGAATTGGATCGCCGCGGGGACACGCTCTTCACGCGTGCCGAAGCTGCCGACGACGAAGAACAGCGGAACGAGCGCGAGCTCCCAGAAGATGACGAACAGGAGCAGGTCTTGCGAAAGGAAGATACCGAACGCTCCGGCTTGGAACGCGAGCAGCATCGCGTGGAATGCGTGATCGTGCGACGCGACGTTGCGGAAGCTCGACGCGATCGCGAGCAGTCCGATGAGCGCGGTGAGCATCACGAGCGGCAGGTTCAGGCCGTCGAGCGCGAGGTGGTAGCTCGCGCCGATGGACGGGATCCACGCATGGCGCTCGATGAACTGCGCCCCTCCCGCGACTCGTTGATACGAGACGAACAGATAGACCGCGATCGCGAACGTCGCGAGCGAAACGAGCAGCGCGAAGCCGCGTGCGATCGACGTGCGCCGGTCGCGCGTACCCGGCGGAGTCGGGCCGGTCGGCTTCGGCAGGATCGCGAGCACGAGCGCGCCCACGAGCGGCAGGCACCAAAGTATCGAGAGCCAAGGGATCACGGGCACGGCCTAGATCCTCGTCAGGACTTGGAACAGCAGGAGCGCCACGACACCGAGCAGCAACGCGATGCCGTACGATTGGATGTCACCGTTCTGAAATCGGCTCACGAGGAACGCGCCGAAACGCACGCTCCGGCCGACGCCGGTGACGACGAAGTCGAGCGCACGCCGTTCGAACCACGCGAAAGCGAGCGTGAGTCGATCGAGCGGACGCAGGAGGATCGTGATGAATGCGCGGTCGATGAGCGAGCCGCGGTCGGCGACCGGAGAGCGTCCGGTGGCCGCGGTGTTTTCGAGTCCGGCCGAAGGAAGCGGCGCAAGCCGACGGCGTCCGAGGCGATAGCCGACGAACGCGCCGAGCAGAACGGCGCCGATCGTGAGTCCGACCGAGAGCCACTCGCCCGCCTGCGCCTGTCCTTCGACGCGCGGATAATGACCGAAGCCTTCGACCAGCGGTTCGGTGATGCCCTCGAGCAAGCTCGGGAGGGCTCCGAAGCCGAGCACGAACGGGACGACGAGCGCTCCCACTCCGACCGATCCGATCGCGAGCAGCCAGAGCGGCGCCGTCGTGGCCGAGGATTCCTTGCCGTATTCCGTCAGCGACGCGTTGCCGCGGCCGCCGAGGAACGTCAGGGCCCACAAGCGAAGGGCCGCCGCAGCGAGCGCACCCGCGCCGACGACGCCGAGCAGCCACGCCGCGTCGGGAGCGATCGGCAGCGCGGGGTTGAATCCCGCCTTCGCGGCGGCGAGCACGCCCGTGATCCCGAAGAACGTGCCGAAGGGCGGCAGTCCCGCAAGGCCGAGCGCGCCGACGAGGAACAGCATCGACGTTACCGGCATCAGCGGGCGCAGCCCCCCGAGACCGTTGCGCAGATCGGAGCAGCCGTCGGTCGCACGAAGGACGAGTCCCGCGGCGAGCACGGTGAGTGCGATCGATACGGAGAACGCGAGCGCGTGGCCGAGCGAAGCGCCGAAGGCTCCTGTTCCGAGCGCAAGGAGCACGAGTCCGAGGTGTCCCGAAGCCGTC
>JAUIME010000046.1 GCA_030433195.1 bacterium | reverse complement strand
TTCGAAGAGATGCAGGCGAAGCGTTTGGCGGATCAACGGGCCAAGCGCGGACAGAAGCGGGACAACTGAGTCCGCAGGCGTATCGAACCACGCCGAGAAAGGGCGACGACGTGATCGATGACGATTGGCCCTTCGCGGATCCGAAGAATGTCGCGGTCTTCACCGTTCGGCAGGTTGTCGACGACGGGCACCCTGTCCTTCGAGTTTCTCACGATTCTGACGATGGCGCCTGGCAGTTTCTCGAATGGGACAGTCCGAACGAGGACGACGCGGTCCTTGTCGCCCTCGAAGAGATGGTTCGACGCGATCCGACGCTTCGAGAGCTTGCGGACCTCCCTCTCGGCTGGACTGCGACTCGCCGGACGAAGGGGGATCCGTGGTCGAGGCGCCCGAATCCGAGCGAATGATGTCGCGATGCTTCTTTTGGGTGCCGAGTACTTCCGGAGGTGGGATCGGTATCGCTCGTTCAGTTTCGAGGCAACGGCCGCGGGGCTCGCACTGACGTGACGAGCCCCGCAGCAAGCGCTGATGGTAGCGATCGATTCGGATCAGTAGTCGTACTCGAGCGAGGGATCTCCGTGGAGATTGTAGGCGAGCATGTTCTTGATCGCCCAGGGTCTCGTGGGGCGCGTACGCCGATTCGAAGCGTGCCGATTGGGTGAGGATTTGTTTATGATCAGACCACCCAGGGCGAAGGGACGACGACGCGACCGATGACGAGCAACGATCCGAAGAAGAATGATGAACGCACCCCCTGACATCATCGATGGGGCTCGCGTCCTACGGTGGTCCTGCATCGGCCGAACCCATCGACCTACGGGGAACTGCCAACACACCGTGACAGGCCGGGTGCCGGGCGATGCTGCGGCTCTTGCAATCGTACGCTACGACGAGAAGTCCGGTTTCGATCTGTTCGGTTGCGATGCAGATTGGAACAGCGTGATGGACTCTTGGCATGGGACGCTGGAAGAAGCGCTTGCTCAGGCAGAGTTCGAGTATGAGGGTATTGCCAAGACTTGGAATGTCGTGCCGGTAATCGAGGCTGATGAGTGAATCGATGAAAAGCACATCGCCGGAAGTTCATGTCATCTCGTACTTCTCGATCGAGACGGACCTCGCGGCGGATTTTCGCACGTGGGACGAGTTTCAGCACGCTCTACCTCATGGTGCTCGGAATCGGGCGGGTTGGTAGTCGATGATCAGGATTCGAGCGGATTTCAACGGCTGCTTCGATGGGCTTCTGTGCTTGTCGCATTCGGATACCGCGATCGACGAGCGTGGTGACAATGTGGTGTTCGCGGAGGGCCTCGATGTCTTGGCATTCGAAGAGGATGTCGATTCGGAGGGTCGCCCCGCGTTCCTCATCGCAGCGGGAGTCGTGGAGCGTGCGCCGCAATCACTCGAGTGCTCCGGATCCCGATGGTGTTTGAGGATCGACGCGCGGGGAATCCGGCACGCGCCGACGCTCGACGAGGCGTGAATCGGCTGACGGCTGGCGGTTGAGGAGCGAACGAGCGGAGTGTTTCGATGGACGAGTATTCGAGAGTCCTGCGACGAGGCCGGTGGCTCTACGATGGGACGTTGGAGAAGCCCGTCGAGATCGTCGTGCAGAACTGGGACTACTATTTCGAAGACGGGTACGATGCGGAAGGTCCGGATCTGAATGAGCACGGCGAGGCTTACTACGTCATGTTCGATGGAGTGTCGCGGTCGCGGACGTTCTTGTCGCTCGACGAAGCCGTCGACCATGCTCTCGACATCCTCCCGTCGCCTGTGACCTGGGATGACGGCACACGATGAAGCCGCCACACGGATCCGGCGGTGCCGAGGTGTCTTCGATTCGGGGACTGCTCGATGATCTGAACAGCGACGACGCCGGGCGCGCGGAGGATGCCCAGCATGCGCTCCAGGCCATAGGGCGCCGCGCTGTAGAGCCCGTCTTGCGCGACCTTCCGCAGTTGGGGATCTTCGGAACGCTCTGCGTACTCGAGCTGCTAACGGATGGTCGACCGGGTACGCTCGTCACGCTCGAGTGGATTGGCGAGGCAGATCGGTAGCGGCTGGGTCTCGTTTCGTTCCTGTGCGGTGATGCAGGACTGTAATGCAGTAGAACAAGCGAGGGTGGTCCCGCGTTGCGAAGGTCGCCGACTTCGTTCGAAGCCGGCGACCACTCGGCGAGTGCTGCGATGCTTGCTTGCCGCTTCACTCCACGCGGACCACGACGGAATTCGTTGCGCTGAGGGCCGTCCGAGGAAGCCCCGGACGATGAGGGTCCACGAAGGATCCCCGCCGTCCGGCGCCGTGGAGGAGAATCAGAGGTCGGTGCGGATTGCCGCTGTCGCGGCATCACGGGATGCGATCTCGATTCAGAGCTTGGCGACCTCGCCGAACGCGAAGAACTCGGCCCAGATGTTCGCGCCGTCGAACGCGAGGCCGCTGGCCTCCGCGATCGGTACCGAGTCGAGCAGGACGCCGTCGCGCGCGCGGACGCGAAGCACGGCCGTAGACGTCGCGATCCAGATCGACGAGCCGTCGAAGACGGCGTCCGACGGAGAGGACCCCGTATCGATCGTGTCGAGGACGGTCGCGTCGCTTGCGCGGATGCGCGTCACGTTCTGGGAAACGTAGTTCGTGGCCCAGATGCTCGTCCCGTCGAAGGTCAGGGTGTAGGCAAACGAGCCGACCGGTGCGGTCGACACGACCGTCCCGTCGTTCGGGTCGACCTTGCGGACCGTGTTGTCCGAGGCATCGGCGACCCAGACGTGCGATCCGTCGAAGGCGATCGCGCTCGGCTGCGTTCCGATCGGGTAGGTGGCGAGGACGCTACCGTTGGATGCACGGACCTTCGACACGGTTCCGGCACCGAAGTTCGCGCTCCAGACATGCGTGCCGTCGAATGCGAGCTTCGCGGGGACGTTGCCGACCGTGTATGTCCCGAGTTCGACGCCATCGGCGGCTCGTATCTTCGTCAGGCTGTCGCTGTTGCTGTTCGCGATCCAGACGTGCATGCCGTCGTAGACCATGTCGTAGCACGACCCCGCGATCGGGTAGGTGGCGACCACGGCGGCATCCGCGGCACGGATCTTCGTGACCGTCGCGTCGCCGCTGCTCGCGACCCAGACGTGAGCGCCGTCGAAGACAATGGCTTCGGGTGTATTGCCCACGTCGATTCGAGTATTCGTGGGGTTGAAGTCGTACCAGCGCTCGAGCGCGATCCGATGCGGGCTCGTGGCGTTGAGGTTGTCGTTCGCCAGGAGCCGCCCCTCGGAGTCGAACACCTCTTCGCCACCGATACGCAGTGAGCCCTCGATGTCGATACCGTTCGCGTCGATCGTAGCGCGCACGTCGGTGTCGTTGGTTCGGAACGTGGCGATCGGCCCCGCGCCGGCCTGACTCACGACGAGCGCCCCGAGCGAGCTTTCGGTCGTCGAGCGGACCCCGAACGAATCGCCGTTCACGAACATCCCGAGCTGCGGATGCGGTCGCGCCCCGATCGCGACGTGTCCCGCGTCGTCCTCGCGGATGGCGGAATCCGTCAGCGTTCCCGCAGCGTCGTCGAACTTCACCAAGCGCCCGGCCGTCGGACCCGAACCCGCGCCTCGAATCCAACTCGCCGTGAGGATCAGCGTCAACAGGAGGCATCCGGCTTTCCAGATCATGGATCGTGCGTTCATCGTTCCGTCCTCGCCTACAAGAGGGTGTCCGTCCACGGTGCCGCGTCCTTCGCGGCTCTCGATGAGGGAAAACCGGAACCGATCGCATAGCCCGAACCGGAAAGGCGGGAAAATGCCGGATCGATCCGAGGGTGGGCTCCCGCAGGGGCGGGTGCGGCAGGCCGAGCAGCTCGAGGCAAGCGATATCGGCAGCGTGGAGAAGACCCTACTCGCGAGCCTCGCCGATCGCGCGATCGAGCAGATCGCGTAGCCCCATGGATTCGGCCATCTCGGTGAGGTAGTCGGAATCGAGATGGTTGCCTCGCACCTTCAAGACGGATCGAACGTCCGACCACTGGGAACTCGAGGCTTCGCCACCGAAGATCCGGATGACCTCACGAACTACGGAGAACGCTTCGAGCGGATCTGGCTCTTGCATTCTCAATAGCCCTGAACGGCAGGGTCCCAGCCGCAGGCTCGGATCATGAGATCACGATCGATCCGCAAGGCACCGAGGCGGAGCTTCAGCTCGCGGTCGCTGATGTCTCCGTATTGGGCTCGGATTCGTGATTTCGCCAGCAGCTCGAGTTCACGGTTGAGTCGCGCCACGCATTCGAGCCGGTCCGCCGGGCTCATCTTGCGGTACAGCGAGACGAGAACTCGCTCGCTTTCGGCGGACGTATCACTTCGGACGGGATCCATACTGTGAGAATACCATCGCGTTTCGTCGATCCTGTCGAACTCCGCGGTCGCTTCGTCGAATCGTCGGGCCTCCTCGTCGCTCCAACTTCCTACGAGATCGCCAGACCGTTACGCCCGCCTTGCTCGGCAGTCGTTTGCCCGAGGCTCGGCTTAGAAGACCCAACACGCTGCTTCTGAGAGACTTGCGGGGGCGGGTCACGAAGCCTGTAGGATGTCGGTCCCGCTGCCTTACCCTGATCTGACCCGGAGCGAGCGCACCGAAAGAGCCATGTGGCATATCGCATCCATCGAAGCCGTCGAGGTCGAGCTCGACTTCACGTCGTCGGGGCGGGGTCGATACCCTGCGACCGCCATCGACGTGGATGGTATCCGCATCTGCAATGCGATCGAGTGGGTCGATGTCGAGTCGGACGCCACGCAGGTCGAGGTGTGCGAGTGCTGTGGCTTCTCTCAGTGCGCGCCCGGGGGGTGGGTTGCCTTTCGCCGCATCGGTGATCGGGTCGTTTGGATTCCTGCGTGGGGCGCGATGGCGAAGGGGAATTGGGAGGCCTCGGAGTTCGGTCCTCCCGCGTACCTGCGGAAACGAGGAGCGCCGATCTTCAGCGCGGCGATTTGGGAGGAGCTTCGTTCCCTGCATTCTGATCTTCCGGCGTGCGCCGACCTACCCGGGATCGACTCTCGCGAGGCGGCCCGTATGTGGCAGTTGTCAGCGCCGGGACGCGAGCTCGGCGAGTATCCACTGGAGCCTCGCCTGCGTCGCGACCGGCTCGACACCGTCACGGCGGGTGATCTGGCCGCAGTAGCCGATCGTGTGGATGCTTGTCTTCGAGCGCACTTCGAAGTCGTGCGGACGATGGTATTCGTACCCGATTGTGCTGCCGTGCGCCCGATCGAGTTCTGGTGCGAACTTCCCGGCACGCCGAACTGGACGGCGTTCGCGCATGTAGCGGACAACGTGTGCTTCTTGCTTGACGATGGTACAGCGCTCATTCACGAAGGCGCGCTGCGCGACGTTCGATAGCAGGTCATTCGGCAGCCGCATGAACAGACGAACTCATGGAAGGGTTGGACGAGTTGGAACTCATCGCGTCACCGGGTACGAAGCGAGTCTGGCTCGGGCGGTCGAAGAAGCCCTTCGAGTTCGTTTGCCCCGCGTCGGGCGAGTATGCGTTGCTGCTCGTCGTGGAGGATGCCGACGTTTCGGAGCGAGAGCAGCAGAGGCTCTCGGAGTGTTTCGTGCGCACGGGTTGTCGGTACGCGGTCTGTTTCGGTCCGACGAGTAGCTCCTGGGACGATTCGATCGACGGGGTCGGCGTGATGGACGAGGTCGACGGGAATCCTTCGCCCTTCGTGATGACGACATGGCACGATGACGAGCCGATCGAGGAGACCGTCGAGCTCCTTGCGCATACGACGATCTTCGACGACTGGGTTCCCGAGGAATTCGTCGTTTGGATTCTCGGCGGTTCGGATCAACGGTTGGCGGAGGTTCGCGACGTTCTGCTCCAGGAGTTCGGCGACAGCTCTTGCGATTCCGATGCGTATCGAGAGTGAGGGTGAACCATGAGCGATCGGCGTCTCGAAGAAGCGTTGCGACACTTGGCTCCGCCGACGGGATTTCGACCCTGGCACGGCGGGCCGACCGTGCTCGGTACGCTGCGCGGTGTGACGGCAGAGGTGGCGGCGTGGAAGCTTTTCCCGGACCGACACTCCGTTTGGGATCTCGCCTTGCATGTCGCCTATTGGCACTACACGGTCGAGCGACGGTTGACGGGTGCAAAGCGTGGAAGCTTTCCGCGTCGCCCGTCGAACTGGCCGCGGCCCGCCGAGGGTGCGCTCGAAGAAGCCTGGGCGGAGGATCGAGAGCTCGTAAAGGAATGGCACGCGCGGCTCGTCGACGTGCTGCAGGCGTTCGACCCGCAACGACTCGACAAGATCGCCGGCGGCAAGGGTGGGACCTCGTACGCGGATCTGATCACAGGCATCGTGCTGCACGACACGTATCACGCCGGACAGATCCAGCTCGTCAAACGTCTCGCGAAGAGTGCCGGGGTTTGATCGCCTCGACTTCAGATCGGCAGGATGCCATGTACGAAATCGATGATCTCGATCGCGTTGTCGTGGTCGATACGCTGCCACGGTCTTCGATCGGTGCGCCGCGCCCCGTCGTACTCAGTGATGAACAGACGACCGTCGTGGCCTACTACGCCCAAGAGACGCCTCCCGACCGGGACGGAACAAGCGCGCATACTGTCGAGCTCGGCGGCGCGGACGAACCCGTGGTCTTGGTCCAACTGTCGCGATGCTACGCGACGATATTCGGACCGCCGAACGACGAATCTTTCGACGGACATCCCCTCGCAGCACGTGGACTCGACCCGTACGGGGCTTTCCTCGTAGAATCGTCGTCGTGGATCCGCCAGTTGGCGCGGATGAACTCGGTCCACCCCGACCACGTCGACTCGGCATTCGAAGCCTATCGGCACCTCGTGCTGTCGTTTCATGATTCGACGTTCGAGGCCGTGTGTATGGACTTCGGCGTCACCCACGCACGCGGGTCGATCGCGCGCATCATGCCGCAGATGGTCAGCCTTTTGGGTCGGCCCGCTCGCTAACTATGGTTCACAGATCAGAAGCTGAGGCGGAGGTGAAATCCATGTCGGGCGGTTGGAGCGAAGAGGCGAGCCTCCTCGAGGCGAAAGGGATCCGGCTTGCTCCCGGTCTTACGAGCGAGGAGTTCTCGGCAGTGGAGGACCTCTACGATTTCGAGTTTCCCGACGATCTACGCTCGATGTTGCGGGAGTTCATGCCTGTAGGCAATGGGTTTCCAGATTGGCGGGACCCTACGGGTGAGTTCATCGTCGACGGGTTCGGCTGGCCGTTCAGGGGAATTGCCTTCGACATCGAGCAGGACTCCTTCTGGTGGTCGGACTGGGGGCCGAAGCCGAGCGACGAGGCCGCCGCCCTCGCGATCGCTCGTGAGGCTGTGGCGGCTGCTCCGACGTTGATTCCGATCCACGCGCACCGCTACCTCCCGTCACGGCCTAGGAGTGCGGGGAACCCGGTGTTCTCCGTGTGGCAAGCGGACATCATCTACTATGGAGCCGACTTGCGTTCGTATCTTCGGTGTGAGTTCGGGGACCTCTCGCTGGTCGAGGCCATCGGCGACAAGCAAAGACGGATCGAGTTTTGGACGGCGCTAGAAGCGGCGAACGGTCCATAGGATCCCGTGGACGAATGAAGCGAACGAGCGCTCATTCCCGGCGGTGCATCCGCTCGATGTCGTCGAGACCTGCCGTTACGATGAGGTCGGAATCCTCGGAGATTCTCGTCGGTACGGGGAGGAGTTCATGAACCTTCCGAAGTTTCGATATCACCCGGATCCGCTCGCATCCGGCGCGGTCGAGCAGAAGGCCGGAACGTGTGTTTGCTGTGAGAGGCCCGTTGAGTTCATCTACGTGGCGACGACCTACTCGACGCACGACTTGCGGGGCAAACTCTGCCCCTGGTGCATCGCGGACGGCTCGGCGTACGCGACGTTCGCTGTCGAGTTCTCGGATCCCTGGGCTCTTGCTGCGGCGGGCATTGCAGCTCCGGTGATCGAAGAGGTCGCGCAGCGGACTCCAGGCTATGTCTCATGGCAGACCGAGGAATGGCTATCGCATTGTGACGACGCCTGCGCCTTTCTGGGGGATGCGAAACCGGATACGCTGCGCAAGATGACGGCAGAAGAGATGGCCCCACTGATCGAGGCCTTTGGTCTCGACGAAACTTGGTTTCGAGAGTACGCGGAAGAGTACGAGTCGATCGGTGATCCGGCGATCTATCACTTCAAGTGTCTCCACTGTGGGATCCAGCGCTTCGGCATGGATTGCGGCTGATCGCGGCCGATCCCGCTGCACATCTTCTAGCCTTCGGCGGCGGTGAGAGGTAGGGCTGTCGAGATGAAGTATTACGCGAACGCGGTCTTCGTGGGCAGAGTCGACGCGACGTTCATGGTCGCGTTGAGCGAGCGGGAGGATGGTTCGGGAGCTTCGCTCGTGATTCAGCGTGCCGATGGTTTCGATCGGCAGGATCGAGAACTCGGGATGGATGCGTACTGCGTCTCTTGCAATGGCCTGACGGTTTACGGCGGTGTCGTAGGCTGGTCGTGTACGGACGGGGTCGTCGACGTACGATTTTCAAACGATGCGGCGAGCAGTCTCGGCCTTCGCGCGCAGCTGTCCATCGGCTTTGCGCGACGCAAGACCGGGCTGGTGCGAGAAGGCCTCGGGCTCGTCCTTCGCGATGCGAAGCATGACGCCTGAAGAAATGGCTCCACTGATCGACGTCTTCGGGCTCGACGAGGCTTGGTTTCGCGAGCTTGCAGAGGAATACGAGCCCGGGTTTGATCCGGCGCTGTATCATTTTCAGTGCCTCCACTGCGGCGTGCGTCGATTCGGGATGGACTGGAGTTGATCGTCGGCGCTGACCGGGGCGCCGAGGTCGCGTTTGTCGAGTCGTGGCGAGCACGCGTTCGTCACCACCAACGAGGAGTTTCATCGATCCGATGACCGAAGTCCGAATCGCGCTCGCGAATGTACGGGCGGCGACCACGCCCGAAGAATCCGTGTCGCTTGCGACGTCGGCGATTGCCGATGCGGGGCGCGAAGGCGCGCTCGTGGTTTGCTTTCCCGAGTGTTTCGTGCCGGGGTATCGATGGCCGGGAACGAAGCTGCCACCGACCGACCCGGTGTTTCTCGCGCGGGCGTGGGACGAGGTGGCGGCTGCGGCCGGGGATGCCGGCATCACGGTGGTGTTGGGCACCGAGCGCGTGACCGAGCGTGGACTGCAGATCACGGCGTGCGTGATCGGTCCCGACGGTACGATCGCGGGTTGGCAAGACAAGGGACAGCTCGACCCCGCGGAAGAGAGTACGTATCCCGCGTACGGGACCGAGCGGCGCGTGTTCACGGCCGGCCCGCTGACGTTCGGTGTGGCGATCTGCCACGAGGGGTTCCGGTATCCGGAGACGGTTCGGTGGGCCGTGCGGCAGGGTGCGCAGATCGTGTTTCATCCGCACGCGCACGTCGCGGAACCCGGGAGCTATCGACCGACGACGTTTGCCGATCCCGCGAACTCGTTTCACGAGAAGGCGATGATGTGCCGCGCGGCAGAGAACACGTGCTACTTCGCGTCGGTCAACAACGCGAGTGAAGGATCGGGGACCACGTCGGCGATCCTTCGACCGGACGGTACGCTGCATTCGTTTCAACCGTACGGGAAAGAGGGGTTGCTCGTTGCGGATCTCGATCTCGCCGCCGCCACGGGAATCCTCGCTTCGCGGTGTCGGACGTCGCCGCTCGCCGCCGGCGCCGAAACGCCTTCATACCCCGCGCCCTCTTCGCATTGGTCCGTTTGGCGCCAGGACGACCATGGGAACCGGTTCCGGGTACGGGACGGTCTGACCCGCGACGAGGCAGAGCGTTCCGCCGCGGAGTTCGAGGCCAAGGGGCACAAGCAGAGCTACTGGATCGAACCGACGCGCTGAGGCGAATCTGCGGCGCGAACGGCTGTGTTCCTGATACGATGGGCGCCCAATTTGGGGAAAGGACACGCTTTCCAGATCTCGTTTCCGATCGATCAGGAGGGTCTGCCATGCTTCGTATCGCCTTCGTTTGCGTCTTGATTTCAGGCTTCGCGAACTGCGCTGTCGGACAGTCGAATGCGGGGACCCATGCGTTGGAGTCGCCGGTCAGAATGGAGCCGGTCGCGTACGCGGCGGTCGAGGTGCTCGGGTGTTCGGTCGGGCTGCCTCCATCGGCCTCGCTGTTCGGGCTCGACGTCGATCACACGACGAAGCAACTCGGCGCGAGCGAGTTGTTTTCGCCGTTTCGCGTGTTCGCATTCGACGAGGACTGCAGTTCGATCTCGACGTGGACGACGACGGGAGTTGTCGGCAGCACGGTAACGGGACTCGCGTACGACGGATCGACCTACTTCGTCTGCGATCTCGGATCGGGCTTGCTCACGGAGTACACGCGCGGCACCGGGATCGCCACCGGAAACGTCGTACCGACACCAGCGGGCGGTTCGGTGTGGGGTTCGATGGTGATCGACGACAACCAAGCGGGCAGCGTCCTCTGCATCAACGACCTCGCGCTCGACGAGATTTCGTGCATCGATCTCGATGCGGGTGGCGCGTTCTTGTGTCGGTACTCGAATCCCGACAACAGCGGTATCGGCGCGTTCGGGAGCGGCACGGCCGATGCCGTCGCGCCCTCGGAGTGCTCGGGGCAGACGCTCGTCAATACGTCCGGAACGGTGACCGAAGGCCGCGTGACTCGTGCGGGGCAGTACGACTGTACGGGAGCCGACCCCAGTTGCACCGATCGTTGGGACCTCGGGTTGCTCGAGCCCTCGTTTATCAACGGGATTGCCGAGGTGGAGAGGATCAGTGGCGATCGGAGCTTGTTCTGCGCCGACAACTCGACGTCGACCGTGTGGCGCGTCGACGGGCCGTTGCCGGAGCCCGGTTGCCAAGACATCGACCCCGACATGAGCGTTTTGTTCGTGAACGGAAGCCAGGGCGGAGCTGCGTTCACGGTCGAAGTCGACACGGCAGGGACACTCACCGTCGGCGTGCAGCGAACCCCTGCGGGCAATGGGCGCTTCGTGCATCAACTGCACTCGGGCATGCCGTCGGTCTCCTCGATCCGCACCCTCTTCGACCTCGGAACCAGTTGTTTCCCGTTCCTCGAGGGAGGCGCGGTCGTCGTCGAGAGCAACGTCGGCAGGACGCATCTCGTCGGGACGTCGAGCTACTTCGGCGCTCCGATTCCAAACCCCGCGAAGGCCCCGACGTTCCTCGATTCGATGCTGCAGCCGTCGATCGACGCCGTGAATCTCTCGGCGGGCTCGGCGTTCACGCACCAACTCATCGCGCTGAACCCGGCGGCGTCGTCTACCAAGGGCGCTTCGCTGTCGAATGCGGTGGTGATGGTGATGCAGTAGTCGATCGTCGGGCTCTTCAGGGGCGTGGGCCGTACGCCTCTCGCCAGATCAACAGCCGACGGTCCGGGTCGAGGCGGATCCGTTCGATCGCAGCTTCGGTCCGGATGACGGTCGTCGCCCTCGCGCCACGCAGCTCGATCGTCTCGCGACGTGTTTCGCCGTCGGCGAACGAGATCTCGATCTCGACGTCGAGATGAAACGGGTCGGTCGTGTCGACCTGGGAGAGTTCGATTTCGAACGCGCCGTCCTTGGACGGCTTCCAGGTCGCATCGAGGATCGGTGCTCCGCCGCGGTCGAGCCACTGTGCGAAGAAGCGCTCGAGCTTCGCGTCGGGGGCCGCGGCGATGAAGGCGTGACGGACGTCGTCGAGACTCATGTGTGCGTGCGTGTAGCGATCGACGAGTGAGCGCAGAGTCGCGTAGAAACGATCGTCGCCGAGCGTGTCGCGCAGCATGTGATAGACCCACATGCCTTTCGAGTTGGCGAGGTTGTGCGTGACGTCGGCGCTCGATCCGGAGTTGCCGAGCTGCGAGAGCGGCGAGTCGACGCCTTCCCGGACGAGTTCGAAGTAGCCCTTGGCGCATTGATAGGAACTGTAGCCGGAGCGGCTGAATTCGAGGAACTCGACCATGGCGTCTCGCCCTTCGAGCGCTTCGATCGCGATGACCGCGCCGAACTGCGCGAGCGATTCGCTGCAGACCTTCGAGCCGGGACCGTGCGTCGAGACGGTGTTGCCCCACCAGCCGTGACACATTTCGTGCGCCCATAGCGGCAGGTTGCCGTGCGCGTATCCGAAGGCCGACGACTTGGCGACGATGAACGATTGCTGCGACGATGCATACCACGCATCGGACACGGCGTCGGGAGCTTCCGTCACCGCGTAGACCGGGAAGGGGAACGGTCCAAGCTTGGCTTCCTGGGCTTCCATGATCTTGCCCAGCTTGTCGGCGAGGTCCTCGACCGAGAGCGCGTGTTCGCCGAGCAGGCAAACCGAGACCGTGCGGCCGTGACTCTCACGGATCTCGGACGTGTAGCGCCCCGCGACGTACGATCGAGCCATCGCGGTGGTGCCCTCTGCGCCGATGCTGTAGACGTCGACCGTTCCGTCGTTGCCAGCGTCGCGGCTCGTGAGCGTTCCGTCCGAATGAGAGATCCAGCCCGCAGGAAGGCGAAGCGTCGTCGTGCCGGGAATCGCCACGAGCTTCGACGTGTAGCGTTCGCCCCGATCGAGCCTGGGCGCGGCGAACGGATGCCAAGCTTCCGTCCACGAAGCCATCGCGAATTCCGGATGCGTCACGAACTGGTCGGCGCGGCCGCGACTGTGCAACTCGAACCGGATGTCGATCTCGTCTCCCTGCGTGCGCATTTCGTCGAAGCGCAAGGTCGCGAATCGACTCTCCGGGAACTCGGATCTTCGCAGCCCCGTTTCGATCTGTGCATTCGCCGACGTCGTCTCGAGCGACACCCAGCGCATGACGGCGCGCCGCACGTTGACGGCCAGCGTCGGGCCGTACGATTCGTCGAGATCGAGTCGCAGGCGCGCGGTTCCCTTCAATCGCGTTTGGCGGCCGGCGGCGTCGACCGTGACGTCGAGGTCGAGGCGGGTCATCGTCCAGCCGATGCCGCTACGGGCCCGATCGAACGGTTCGCCGGCATGCGCGGTCGTCGGGTCGCCGCTCGAGAGCGCGAATGCGAACGCGAGCAGGCAGATGGTGGTGCGAGGCGTGCTCGACAGGTGAAGCATGCTCATCCTCCGCGGTGGCCGACGAGGCGGGCCGGTTGCCAATCGAGATCGCGTGCGAGGCCGAGCAATTCGGCTTCGTCGAAGACGTAGCGAGCTTCGAGAACCCCGGGTCGAGACCGCTGCGAATCGTCGAGCTGCGCGAACACGCGGGGCGCGAAGAGGGCGACGTCATCTGCGCCGAGCGAGTCGAAAACCTCGTCCGGTGCGTCGAACACCGTCGTTCGGAGGTCGTAGCGATCGGACGGAAGGAGCTGCGATAGGTCGGCGGTGATGATCTGCGCTGTCGGTTCGTCGCGCTCGCACACGAGCACGCGAACGCGTTCACCGCTTGGGGCCGGCTCGGGAAGGAGCGTCGCGAGGCGCGGATCGGGGCGGATCGTCACGAAGCGAACTTCGGAGAGTCGTGCCGGCCAAGCCACGCGGATGTCGTTGTAGTGGAAGTAGGTCGCGATGACGATGTCACCAGCGGGCGGGCTTCCGTCGCGATCGAGCGGCCAAGCGCGCGCGTCGACGGCGAAGCGATCGCGGATCTCGCGTGCGTGGCTGCGGCACTCCCACTCGCTGCATTCGACGACCCAAGCGACGGGAACCTCCGCCGAGTCGTCGCGTGAGGCGATGCGCTGCACGGCCGCGGCCAGTTCCGCCGCGCCGACCCCGAGCCGCCGCTCCGCTTCGGCGACCATGCGAGCCGCCAGCCGATCGAGATCGTGACGCTCGGCGGGGCCCTTCGGTCGGGGGCGGACCTTTCCCGTCACGCGGGTGCCTCGCCGTCCCTCCGACTGCACCCAGCCCTCGCGCGCCAGCGCCGTGTAGGCGTGGCGAACCGTGTGCAGGTTCACGCCCCACCTCCGCGCGGCGTCTCGCATGGGCTCGAGCGTATCGCCGGGAGCCAAGTCGCCGGCCCGAATCCGATCCCGCAGGGCCTCGGCGATCTGGTGGTAGAGCGGAATCGGGCTGTCGGGATCCATTTCGTCGAACATGTCGATGATTATAGAACGATAGAACGAAATGGCAAGCGGCAGGGCGGTAGAGATTTGGGGTGTTCGGATCGGTGATTCGGGGCGGGGGGCCGGCCGCGCCTACTCGACCAGTACGCGCACGCCGTTCGTGACCGCGACGACGCCGGACGGGGCG
>JAUIME010000045.1 GCA_030433195.1 bacterium | reverse complement strand
AGGAGCTCGGGGTCGACCTCGTCGAGGCTCGAGAGCTTCTTCGGCGGCTTCGGCGCCGAGAAGTAGCTGATCGCCTGGTAGTCGACCTTGTCGTAGTCGACGTTGACCCAGCGCGGCTCCGTCATCTTCTTCCACTGCGCGAAGGCCTTGAGGCGCCACTCGAGCATCCACTTCGGCTCTTTCTTGCGCGTCGAGATCGCCGCGACGACCTCTTCGTTGAGTCCGGGCGGGAACGTGTCGGCTTCGATATCGGTCACGAAGCCCCACTCGTAATCCTTGCTCGTGAACTCTTCGATCGTTTTCGTCGCTTGGTCGATGGCTTCGTCGGCCATGGGTACCTCTCCTCGGTCAGACATAAATCGCCGTCGGCTGGTTCGGATCGTCGGTATGTGCCATCTCGAGCAGCGTGATGCTCTCGAGCGTGTCGTGAATCGCGCGATTGATGCGGTTCCAGTTGCCCTGCACGGGACAGTCGGACAGGTGCGAGCAATCGCTGTTGTCGTCGTCGACGCAGTCGGTGAGCGCGATCGGCCCCTCGACGACGCGAATGATCTCGGCCACCGAGATGTCGCCCGCGGGCCGCGCGAGCGAGTATCCGCCCTTCGCGCCACGCTGCGATGTCAACAATCCGCCGCGCGCGAGGATCTTCAAGACCTTGCTCACGGTCGGCAGCGGCAGATGCGTGGTCTCGGCGAGATCGCGCGCGTTGGCGAGCAAGGGCTCGGCCTCGGCGGTGCCGCCGTTCGTCGCGGCGACGTCACCGGCGGAAAGCCGCGTCAGCAGCACCACCGCGTAATCGGTCTCTCGGCTGATTCGAAGCATGGTTTCGTGTCGGAAGAAGACCCGCATCGGAAGGGCCGGGGTCCGTGCGTACGATGCGCGAATCCGGCAGATCGGGGTCGTGAGTCGAGCGCGGGGGCATCCCGCCGCGCTCAATCAGTACCAGATCAGTACTATATGATCCGGAAGGCGGCAAGCCCTGGTGGCCAAAAACCTTCGAGAATTTCGAAACATTCATGTTTCGAAAATGCGATTGTCGAGTCTAAGGCGTTTTCCTGAAGGAGTTTGGGTCTCTTTCTCGCGATCTCTGCAGGAAACGCCGCGGGAGCGGCGCGGGAGGATGGAGGCCGTCCGATCGTCACCGGGCCCACCGGAAGCAGGCGCCGAGATCGGTGCCGACGTCAGGCTTGCCGCGGTGCAAGAGGGGGTCATGAACCTTGTTAGAATCGCCGGACGTCACGGTGGCCCCGACGTGTCGACTTTCTCCCGTTCGTGATTCGGACTCTCCTCATGGCTGGCCTCTTTCCTGGTTCGGACTCCGCCGAGGGCGGCGAGTCAGCGACGCTCGAAGGAGCGGTCGACCACATCGTCTTCCAGAGCGAGGAGACGGGGTTCACGGTGCTTCGCGTGGAGGACCCCGAGCGCGAGAAGCCGGTCGTTGCGGTTGGAGTCCTGCCCGGTGTTCGGCCGGGCGAGCGGTTGCGCATGCAGGGGCGCTGGGTCGACGATCGCAAGTTCGGCCGGCAGTTTCGCGCCGAGACGTTCGTGACGCTCAAGCCTTCGACGCTCGTGGGGATTCGCAAGTACCTCGAGTCGGGCATGATCAAGGGCGTCGGCAAGGTCATGGCCGAGCGCATCGTCGACGAGTTCGGGCTCGAGACGCTCGACGTGCTCGACGAAGCGCCCGAGAAGCTCGTCGCGGTGGAGGGTATCGGCCGTAGCCGCATCGAGAGCATCCGCGAGTCGTGGGCCGCGCACAACGAGATCCAGGCCGTGATGATCTTCCTGCAGTCGCACGGCGTGTCGGCCGGCTTCGCGCAGAAGATCTTCCGACGCTACGGGACGAAGTCGATCGCCAAGGTGCGCGACAATCCCTATCGACTCGCGATCGACATTCCGGGGATCGGGTTTCGGTCGGCCGACCAGATCGCCGTGAACCTCGGCATCGAGCGCGACTCGCCCAAGCGGATCGAGGCCGGTGCGGTGCACGTCTTGTCGGAGTTGTCGTCGCGCGGGCATGTGTACTTGCCGCACGACGGGCTCGTCGCGAAAACGCTCGAGATCCTCGACGTCGCCGATCGCGAGCTCGTGGTCACGGCCGTCCGCAAGCTCGCCGAGCGGGGCGATGTCGTCGTCGAGCCGGTCGGCAAGGACGCCGCCGTGTACCTGAACGCGCTCTACCTGTGCGAACGTGGTGCGGCTGAGCGGCTCGCGAAGCTCGGCAAGGAAGTCGGCCGTGAGGTGAAGATCGACGTGCCGCGTGCGATCCGGTGGTTCGAGGAGCAGTACGACATCCGGCTCGGCGACGAGCAGCGCGACGCCTTGCGCACGACGATCGAGAGTCGTGTCGTCGTGCTCACGGGCGGACCCGGAACCGGGAAGACGACGCTCGTCAACGCGATCCTGCAAGTGCTCGGCCGCAAGCTGAAGAAGATCGAGCTGGCCGCGCCGACCGGCCGCGCCGCCAAGCGGATGTCCGAGGCGACGGGCCGCGAAGCGCGCACGATTCATCGCCTGCTCGAGTACAACCCGCAGACCGTGACGTTCGCGCGCGACGACGACCATCCGATCGACGCGGATCTCGTCATCATCGACGAGACGTCGATGCTCGACATCCTGATGTTCCACCAGCTTCTGCTCGCGATTCCGTTTGGCGCGCGGCTCGTGCTCGTCGGGGACGTCGATCAACTCCCCTCGGTCGGGCCGGGACGCGTGCTGCACGACGTCATCGAGAGCGGCGTCGTCGCCGTCGCGCGGCTCGAGCAAATCTACCGACAAGCGGCCGAGAGCCTCATCATCACGAACGCGCATCGCATCCATCACGGCGAGATGCCGCACTTCCGATCGACGCACGATCACGGCGACTTCTTCTTCCACGAGTGCGAGGATCCCGAGGCCGCGCTCGCGGTCATCAAGCGGCTCGTCGCGGAGCGTATCCCCGCGCGCTTCGGCTTGCGTCCGATCGAAGACGTGCAGGTGCTCACTCCGATGCACAAGGGCGAGCTCGGGTCGATCCGCCTCAACGAAGAGCTGCAAGAACTGCTGAACCCCGCCGCCGACGCGCTCGTGCGAGGCGATCGCAAGTACCGCGTTGGCGACAAGGTCATGCAGATCCAGAACAACTACGACCTCGAAGTGTTCAACGGCGACATCGGACGCATCGCGCTCATCGACACCAAGGAGCGCAAGGTCACGGTGTCGTACGACGGACGTCTGGTCGAGTACGAAGCGGCCGACGTCGACGAGCTCGTCCACGCCTACGCATGCTCGATCCACAAGGCGCAAGGTAGCGAGTTCCCCGCCGTCGTGATCCCGCTCCACACCCAGCACTGGATGATGCTCAAACGCAACCTCGTCTACACGGCGGTCACGCGCGGCAAGAAGCTCGTGGTGGTCGTGGGATCGCGGCGCGCGTTGGCCACGGCCGTGCGCAACGAGCGCGAGCAGCCGCGGTTTTCGGCGCTCGCCGCGCGAATTCGAACGGGAGGGGAGCTCGGCGGCGCGGCGGGTTCGGGCGGCGCTCGAAGCGAGGTGTCGCGCGGGCCCGACTGACCGTCATCCGTCCTTGCGCCGAGGGGTCCTATGGTTCATAATTCCCGGCTGGCGAGGAGTTCGCGGTGCGCGGGATGCCGACGCGGTCGGGGGGAGCCGAGCCGTCCGTAGTGCCCCGTCGCGCTCCTCGAGGACTTCCTCACAAGCTTCAGAGAGCCCCGCGATGCCCGTTCCCGCCGAAGCACGCCACCCGTATCGAACGCGAACGTTGTTGTCGACGATCTGGATCGCGATTGCGCTGTCGGCGTGCGGCGGACCGGCGTGGTCGGTCTTGGCGCTCGACGATTCTTCTTCCGACGTCGCGCCGACGTCGACGGCGGCGGTCGCCCACGAGCCCGTAGAACCGCGCCTGCCGGTTCCGTACGAGTCGAGCCGTGGGTCGGAACACCGGCGAAAGCTCGATGCGATCACGGGGCGACCCGCTCCCGAGCTCGGTGTCGAGTACTGGCTGAACGCGACCGACGTCACTTGGACGGGGCTGCGCGGGCGCGTCGTCCTGCTCGACTTCTGGGGTGCTTGGTGCGCGCCGTGCAAAGCGCTGACACCGACCCTCCGCGGTCTCCAGCGCAAATACGAATCGCGAGGCTTCACGATCGTCGGGATCCACACCGCACGCGACGCGGATCGTGGACGACTGTACGTGCGTCAGCAACAGATCGAGTACCCGATCGGCTTCGAGCGCCGCGGGAATCCCGTCGCCGCGGCCTACCATGTGAACGGGTACCCGGATCTGCACCTCGTGGATCATCGCGGTGTTTTGCGATACGCCGACCTTTCGAACGGCGCGCCTGTCGAAGAGATCGAGTCGGCGATCGAAGCCCTGTTGGCCGAACGCGAGCGTGACCTCGGCAGAGCTGCCGACGCCCCTGAGAGACCCTGATCCGACTCCGCGAAGAGGACATGCCGATGAGGAACGACGTTCCTGAACCGACCGAGCAGCTGCTGCGTGGCCCGCGTCGGGTGCTCCGCTTCGCGACGGTGGTCGCCACGATCGTGGCGTTGGCCGCGCCATCGCTGCTGGTCGCATGTTCCTCCGAAGGCGGTGACTCCGCAGAGAGTGCGCCTGCGAATGGCTTCGAAGACGCCTCCGGGTTGCGTCTCGTGATGCTCGTCTCCATCGATACGCTGCGCCCCGATCACCTTTCGCTCTATGGCTACGAACGGGAAACGAGTCCCTATCTGCAAGAACTGGCGTCCGAGAGCACGGTGTTTCGCCGCGCCTATTCGCACGTCCCGTTCACGCTCATCGCGCATGCGTCGCTGTTTTCGTCGATGTTTCCCGACACCCACGGCGTGACCCGCAAGACCAACATGCCTTCCTCGGTTCCCTTGCTCGCCGAGGAGCTCGCCGAGGAAGGATTCGACACCTACGGGTACTACGCCTCGGATTGGCTCGATCCGCGTTTCGGGTATTCGCGCGGGTTCGACGAGTGGCATTTCAACTACCACGGTTGGGAGACGCAGGAGCAAGCTCTCGAGACGTTGGACGAGATCGCCGTGAACGGAACCCCGGCGTTCTTGTTCCTGCACTACTTCGACGTCCACTGCGGTCCGCTCAAACAACCGGGCCCGCTCTATCCGTCGCATCCCGACTATCGCGACACGTTCTTGCCGCACGACGACGTGGATGCGTCGCGCTATTCGCCCGAGGACATTTACCACGACCGCGTCGAGCTCACCGAACGTGAGAAGGAGAATGTCGTCGCGCAGTACGACGGCGGGATCCTCTACGTCGACACGCTTCTCCGGCAGCTGACGGACAAG
The DNA here is from genome assembly GCA_030433195.1 of bacterium. GTDB lineage: Bacteria > Planctomycetota > JACOTG01 > JACOTG01 > JAUIME01 > JAUIME01. The sequence goes on along the minus strand of JAUIME010000045.1, from coordinate 8,915 downwards.
ATGAAAGATCTCGAGATCTACGACGAGGCGCTCATCATCGTCACGAGCGACCACGGGGAATCGCTGGGTCACGAGGATACGTTCGACAGCCACGGGTCGTTCTGGGAAGAGGGGCTGCGCGTTCCGCTGCTCGTGAAGCTCCCGGTCTCCGACCCCGAACGACCGCGCTGGGTCGGTCAGGAAATCGAGGAGCGGGTCCAGCTCATCGACGTCGCCCCGACGATCCTGCGCGTGGCCGGCGTGCGAAAGCCGGATCTGTTCCAGGGGCACGACCTTTTCGACGAGATCGAGCAAGAGGTCCTCGCCACGCGCAGCAACGTCGGCGTGCTCTACACCGGCGACTACAAGCTCGTGCTCATCAAGAAGAAGATGGGGCGGCGCACGAAGCTCTTCGACTTGCGGCTGGATCCCGGCGAAGAAACTCCCATCCGCGACCGCGACGAGTTCGCCGAAGAGCTCGCCGACCGGTTGTGGGACCAGCGGATCAAGTACAAGCGAATGCGCAAGGCGCTCGGGGGCGGGAAGCTCGTCGAGCTCGATGAGAAGATGCGGCAACGGCTCATCGAACTGGGCTATCTCGAAGTCGCCGAAGACGCGAAAGCCGCCGCTGCCGACGGCGAAGCCGCCGTCGCCGAAGAGGATGCCCGCGAGGGCGTCGATCCGAAGCCGAGCGGCACGATGGGAGCCGGCACTCGCCAGTAGTCGCCGAGGGCCGTCGATTTCCCTCTACCCCGTTTCTATGCCGCCACCCATTCTTTACAATCTTCGCCCTCATGTTCCCGGTCAACTCCGAATCCATCTCCGGCGTGCTGCACGGCTACAACCCTTGGTGGAGCACGGGGAAGGTCCCGAGCGAGTACACGCCCCCGCATCCGCGTGAGGCGTTCACGTCGCTGCGCGAGCTGACGCCGGCGGACGGCGACGACGCGCGAGTCTTGCTCACGGGCCCGCGGCGCGTGGGAAAGACGACGCTGCTCTATCAGCTGGTGTCGGCACTGCTGCGCGAAGGCGTCGATCCGCGCACCGTGTTCTACGTCGCGCTGGATCACCCGCTCATCCAACTCTCCGACTTCGACGATCTCGTGCGCTTCTACATCAAGTCGGTCGTCGGGGAGCCGCGTCGGTGCTACTTCCTGTTCGACGAGGCGCACGGCTCGCGCGATTGGGCGAAGGGCGTCGGCGTGATCGAACGCAAGGAGAACCTGCCCGCGCACATCATCGCGACCGGAACCTTCGTCGACGGGATGCAGCCGAAGGGACGCGGGCGCATCGATCTTTCGAATTGGACGAACCTGCGCCTGCCGACCCTGCGGTTTCGTGAGTTCGTGTCGATCTTGCGTCCCGGAGCCGACGTGCATGTGCCGACGACCCTCGGGCCCGAACGACCCGACATCGGCGTCGACGACCTTCTCGAAGATCACTACACGAATCGCACGCTGACTCCGCTGTTCAACGAGTTCCTGTTGCGCGGCGGGTTCCCCGAGGTTGCGCACATGCAGGAGAGCCCCGCGCTCATCCAGCGCCATCTGCGCGAAGACGTCGTCGAGCGCATCCTGTTCCGCGACATGGCGCACCTGTACGGCGCGCAGAACTTGCCCGAGCTCGAGCGGCTGTTCATCCACATCGCGCTCCAGACCGGGAAGCGGTTCAACCTCTCCGATCTCGCGATCAGCCTCGGGATCGCGCGCTCCACCGTGTCGCAGTACATCCGGCACATGGAGAGCACGATGCTGATCTACCTCGTGCGCAACTACCAGGGGCGCGGCACCAAAGGGCTGCGTTCGCGGCCGCAGATCTACGTCGTCGACGGGAGCCTGCGCAACGCGGTGCTCATGCGCGGCGAGGAGTTCCTCCAACGGCCGAGCGAGCTCGACACCGTCGTGCGCACGGTGCTCATGACACACCTCGGCGAGCTCGCGCAGCGCCGCGGGTGGAAGCTGCACCACTTCCGTGACCGGCTCGGTACGCGGTCCGTGGAGGTCGCGGCCGTCGTCGAGACGGCCGACGACCTGGTCCCGATCGCACTCGCGTACCGAACCGACACCGGCCCCGACGACATCCAAGACTTGTACTCGTTCCTCGGCAAGCACAAGTGCGGCCACGGGTACATTCTCACGCGCGGCACGACGAAGCAGCGCATCCGCGAGACGTTCTTCGAAGACATCTACGAGGTGCCGCTGTGGACGTTCCTCTACGGGCTCACGAGCTGACGCCCGCGTCGTCTCACAGCGTGCTGCGAACGCTTTCGAGTACGTCGATGTAGCTCGCGATCCCGATCAGCGTCTCCGTGCCCGACTCGACGACCGGCACCGCGCCGATCTTCGTCTCGAGCATGATGTCGATGAGGGAATCGAGCGTGTCGTCGGCCTCGATCGAGATCACGTCACCGCGCATGATCGAAGAGATCGGATCGTCGAGCTGCTTGGCGGCGTCGCCCGGGTTGTCGAGATAGTTCTGGATGGGCATCGAGAGGCTCCGCAGGTCGCGTTCGCTGATGATGCCGACGAGGCGATCGCCTTCGACGATCGGAAGGTGGCGGACATCCTCGGAATACATCAACTCCATGACGCTGCGGATCGCGCTCGTCAATTCGGCGGTGACCGGCTTGTCGGTCATGATCTCTCGAACCAGCATCTCGCACCTCGCTTCATCGTGCCTTGGGGACAGGTCAGGGAGCCCGGTCGATCCTGTACCGGGTTCCGTACGAAGAGGATACTTCGAGATGCGCGCGGGTTCGACCCGGGCGGCAGACGTCAGTCGTCACGCGTCGCGTCGCCCTCACGGCCGGCTTCCGTTTCCCCCTCGTCCGACTCCCCGACCGCGTTCGGATCCTGGAAGTCTTCGTCGAGATCGACGAGCGCGAAGAACTCGACATCGCCGGCCTGCGCCGCGGCGCGGATCGCGCGAATGCGCAAGAAGGCGATCGTGCCGCCGATACCGAGCACGACGGCGCCGATGACCCAGAGCCAGGGGAAGCCGCTCGACGAAACAGGGACCGGCGTCTTCGTGACGGTCATGGCGGAGGCGCGCGCGTTGATCGATCGCGACGCGACGATCGGCCGCATGGCGCCGAGCAGTCGCAACCGGAGGTCGACTTCGCGTTCGGCCGTGAGCGCTTCGATCGTGGCCTGCGGGAGCGGAAACTCGAGCATCGGGGAGGCGGCGCCGGGAGCCAGGGTTCCGATCGGGGACGGATCGGTGGGTGCGCCGATCCCTTCGCGGCTCGCGCGGTCGACGAACTCGAGCGAGATGCGCATCGCTTGCGTCGCGAAGGTGTCCGCGTTTCGCACGCGAAAGAGGATCGCGGGCGGCCGATCGATCGCGGCGGGCCGGACAGCGAGCTCCTCGACGGCGACGCGAGCCGGTCGCGTGGGGACGAGTCGCATCTCGGTCGAGACGAGATCTTCCCACGCGGCATTCGCGACGAGGATGCGCGTCTTGACGAAGTCGTGCGAGTCGAACAGGCCGGCGGCGACCTCGGGCATCGGGAGCACGAACGGTCCGGCCCGGCCGCGCGGCGGCAACTCGAACGTCTCGGACCCACGAACCGTCGCGATTACGCCGCCCTGTCGACCCGCGTAGTACTCGACCGTCGTCGTGGCTTCGTCGATCGCGAGGTCGAGTTCGTTCACGATGTCGAAACGCGCGAACGACGGCGTACCCGAGGCGTCCGGAACGATCTCGAAATTCTCGATGTCGACGGATGGACGATGCAGCAGGGTTCGGGTGACGCGCACGGCGCGGCCGCGCCATGCCAATCGTTCGACGGTGAGGTCGACTTGCACTCCCGTCGCGTCGACGCCGCCCATGAGCGCGGCCCACGGAATCGCGAACTCGAGCGACCGCGATTCCGAGCCGGGGGCGAGCGACGCGACCACGTGCGTGGTCACGGCTTCTTCGTCGGAGATGCGCCGTCCGGGGCGGCGGATGCGCGCCGTCACTTCGAGCGGGCCGGGCCGGACGGCTCCGGTATTCCGCAGGCGCAGCGAGAACGAGCGTGGAACTCCCGATCGGTCGCGATGAACGACCGGCCCCTCCCAGCGAATCTCCGGATCGCCTGTGGCGAGCTCGAAATGTTCGCTCCAGACGTGATTCGGCATCGCGGGGCGTTTCGCGCGAATCGTCAACCGTGTCGTTTCGGACGACGGGTGCGGCCAGGTCTCGGGCAGCGGAAGGAAATCGACGACGGCGGGAGATCGCTCGGGAGTCGTCGGTGGCAAGCTCGCGAGCGTTTGCTCGTACGCGAGCGCGCCGTCGATCTCGAACGACAGCTCGACGGGGCCGGGATCCTGTCGACTTCGGTTGGCGAGCGCGAGTCGGACGCCGAGCGGCGCGTCGTCACCGCCTCGAAACTCGATCGTCTCGACCGCGAGGTCGAGCGGCAACGTCGGAAACTCGACGACGGTTTCCCACGATCGAGCGGGCCACTCGACGCGTTCGATGCGCAGTCGCAGCGAGACGACGTCGTTCGACGCGAGGGTTTCCCGAGCATCGTCGCGCAGCGGCAAGCGAACGACCAGCGGCTCTTCCGCGCTTCCGGGCAACGCGAACGCGTCGGCCGGGCGCGATGCGGGTCGGGCCGGCTCGTTGGCGTCGGATTCGACGAACTCGGCAACCGCGCGCACGGGTCCGACGTCGACCATGCCTTGGTCGCGGAGCGTCCACACGAGCGAGGTCGCGATGCCGGTCGCGGGGTCGCTCTCGACCGCGAACGACTCGACGGCGAGAGCCGGCCGCCGCGTCGAGATCTCGCGACGTTCGCTCCAATCGTGCGATTCCCACTCGATTCGGCGCGCTTCGACGTCGAGCGTGAGGCGCGTCGCGCGCCGCGTCAGCGACGTGAACCGTTCGGGGAGCGGGATCGTGAGAGACGCCTCGGTGTCGGCGTCGAAACGGACGGTGTACGTCTCGTCGGCGAGATTGCGATTGGGTGCATCCAGCTTCACGCGCACCCGGACCGGTCCGGGCGAAGATGCCGCGAGGTCGCGAAGGTCGAGCCGGCCTTCGACTCCCATGTTGCCGTCCGCGGTGCGGATCGAGACTTCGGCGATTTCGAGGGCGAGCGGCGCCGTTCCGATGCGGGCCGAACGGCTGACGCGCCGGTCGGCGACCGCGCGTGAGTCGGCGTGTACGCGGACCGCGATCTCCTTCGATCGCCGGAAGGCCGCGCGCGCGGGAGCGGTCAGTTCGAAGAAGAGGATTCGCGACGTGACGCCCGGTGACAGTTCGGCGAGTTCGGCGACCTCGAGCAGCGCGCGGGGTGCATCCGCGCCGGGCTCGACGATCTCCGCGGTGACGCCGATCGGGCCGGAGGGCGTGCGGGATCGGTTCGTGATGCGCAGGTGGAATCGGACGGGAGTCCCGTCGCTCTCGGTGACGACGCGTAGCTCTTCGATCGTGAAGTCGAGGTCGAACGACGTCTCGCGAAAGTCGCGCGGATCGACCGGACGCAGTTCGACGGTGTTGCCCGCGGCAACGGCGAGTCGGTCCTCGGACGGGTGGAAGTCGACCGAGGCGATCCGATCGGGAAAGTCGTCGTAGGTACGCAGCGTGAATCCCGTCGCGGCGTCGAAGACGCGGACGGTGCCGTCGTCGGAGCCGCTCGCGATCCATCGGCCGGCGGCGTCGAACGCGATCGCGCGCACGGGACCGCCGTGGGCGTCGATCGATCGCAGCTCGCGGCCGAAACCCCGCTCTGAAACGTCCCAGATACGGATGGTGCGGTCGTCGGATCCCGAGGCGAGGCGCGGCCGCTTCGGATCGAACGCGAGCGTCGTCACGGTCTCGCGGTGGCCGAGCAGCGTGGCGATCGTGTTCCCCGAGGCGGCGTCGACCACTTGGATGCGGCGGTCTTCGCGCGCGATCGCGAGGATTCGCCCGTCCGGCGAGAAGGCGACCGCGGTGACGTCGAACGGACACGCGATGCTGTGGACCTCGTCGCCGCTCTCCGCGTCGAAGATGCGGACGCGATCGTCGGCGCCGGTCGCGATGCGTCGACCGCGCGGATCGAACGCGAGGCCGCGTACCGACCCGCCGAGCTTGGGGAAACCTCGGCGCAGCACGCGCCCCGTATCGGGACTCGCGAGACGCACGACGCGGTCGTCGGATCCGCTGGCGACGCGCGTTCCGTCGGGCGCGTAGACGATCGATCGAATCGCGGCGTCGTGCGCCTTCCACGTTCCTTCGGCGCTGCCGTCGCGTGCGTCGACGAATCGCAGGGTTCCGTCGGCGAGGCCGATCGCGACGCTGCGGCCGCTCGGGTGCCATCGGACGACGAGGGCGCGCGCGGGCTGGTCGAGGCGCAGGGGCTCCGTGGGCGCAGGCTGCACCGCGGCGCGAAGGCCCACGCCCGGCCACGGGAGGAGCGGGACCGAGCCTGCGGCGGCGGCGGCGAAACTCGTCCCGGCGAGAGCGAGAGCTGCGAGGATGGCGACGAGTCGTCGCACGGCATTCGTCTCCTGGCTGCGTCCCGGGAGCACGAAACGACGTGCGACCGGGTGCGTCCCCCGTCGGCCGTCGGACGACGTGCACGGCTGCGACCCGTTGCCCGGACGATTCACGAGTGCGAGGCTGCCACGAGCCTCGTCAGTCGCCTCGGTCCGCGGTCAAACGACACCGTGATCCGGGCCGCCGGCCGTGTTCTCCGCGCGGCATTGTGCCAGGGAAGGCTCGGCTTGGCCAGGGTTTACCCGACGTTGGCCCGCGCGCAGGGCGATGGCGCGTGCGACGAGATACAGCGCCGCGACGAGGAGGATGCGTCCGAGATTCATGCGGTACTTATCGGACGCGGCGACCCGTGGCTTCAGCCCGCTTCGCGCTCGGGAGCGGGGGCTACGGCGCGGTATCGTCGGTGTCGAGGCGGAACGGCCGGAAGCCCAGCGAGTCGCAGCTCACGAGCTTGTAGCGGATGCCTTCGGACTCACCCTGGAAGACCTGGTTCCACTCGGACTCGTTGTGCAGGTGCCCGAACAGGCACCACGAACATCCGATGTCGTCGAGGCGCCGCGTGAACCGACTCTTGCGGGCGCCCATCGGAAACGGCGGATAGTGGAAGAGCGCGATCGGCGCCGCGGACCCCGAGTAGGAGCGCTCGAGGTCTTCGATCGAGCGGGCGAGCTCGGATTCCTCGCGCGCGAGATTCGCGTCGACCTGCTCCTGGGAGTGATCGCCGTTAGGGATGAAGTCCCCTCCGCGCACGCCCACGATCGGGACGTCGTCGATCACGAGGGCGTTCTTCTTGATCGCGTAGATGCCTTCGGGAAGCATCGCTTGGAGCTTCTTGCGTGATTTGGGCCACCAGTAGTCGTGGTTGCCCTTCACGAGGACCTTGCGACCCGGCAGCTTCGCGAGCCATTCGAACTCGAGCGCGACCTCTTCGGCTCGCATGGCCCAAGAGAAGTCCCCCGGCAGAAACACGAGGTCCTCGTCGCGGATCTCGTCGCGCCATGCGGCTTCGACCCTCTCGTGGTGGTCCTTCCAGTGGTCGCCGAATCGATCCATCCACTTGCCGGTCGAGAAGCCGAGGTGCAGATCGGCGATGGCGAAGAGCTTCATGGGACTCCGTCGAGGTGCGTGCGCGCGCGATCCGGTGTCGGTCGAATCGAGCCGAGAACCCTCGGCACGCGAGACCACGGCCGAGGGAGGGGGAGACGCATGGAATCACGAGGGCTCCGGCGGCGCAAGGGGAAGGGCTTCCGATTTTTGCAGGAATCCCGTACGGTCGGCGTCCGGATACCGCTCCGTGGGGTGAGGGGGATGTCCGAGCCGGCTCGGAAAGCCCCGCGCAATGCGGCCGAGGAGTCGTCTGGATGATCGAGTCCACGATCGAGGTTCCCGGGTACCGAGTGCTCGACAAGATCCACGCGGGTGGGCAGGGGATCGTCTACCGTGCGGTGCAGAACGCGACGCAGCGCGTCGTCGCGCTCAAGCTCCTCGACGTGCGGCACACTTCGTCCGAGGCGCAGCGCAGTCGCTTCCAGCGTGAGATCGAGCTCACGGCCCGCCTGCGGCACCCCCACATCGTCACCGTCTACGACAGCGGCGTCCACGGCGACGTCCTCTTCTACGCGATGGAGTACATCGACGGGCAGACGCTCGACCGATACCTCGAGGAAACACCGCTCGACCTCAAACAGCGAACCTACCTCTTCGCGAAGATCGCGGCGGCGGTCGGGTACGCGCACGAACACTTCGTCTTCCACCGCGACCTGAAGCCCGGCAACATCCTCGTCGATACCCACGGTGAGCCGCACGTGCTCGACTTCGGTCTCGCGAAGATCCGCACCGAAGAGGACATCTCGAGCGGCGCGCGCGTCACACGCCCCGGCGAATTCCTCGGCACGCTGGCCTACGCCGCGCCCGAGCAGACCCAGGTCGACGCCGACCTCACGAGCCGTCGCACCGACGTCTACGCGCTCGGCGTCGTGTTCTACGAAGGCCTGTCGGGCCAGCGCCCGTACCCCTACGGCGGTGGTGTGCACCGCTCGATCCGCTACATCATGGAGACCCCGCCGCGCCCCCTCTCGAGCCTCGGCGACCGCTTCGACGACGACCTCAGCAAGATCCTCATGAAGGCTCTCGCGAAGGACCCGATGCGCCGCTACGTCACCGCGGGCGAATTCGCGGAAGACCTGCACCGCTACCTCGACGGACAGCCCGTCCGCGCCAAGCGCGACAGCACCGCGTACATCGTCTGGAAGTCGGTCCGCCGCGTCGTCGCGAGCTCGTCGAAGTCGTTTTTGGCGTTGATGGCGCTGCTGGCGGCGGTCGTGTCTCAGGGCGTGAAGGATTCTCGTCATGCGCTGGAGGCCGATTCTCGTCTCATGGCGATATCGCAGTCTGTGTACAAGCGGCTCCACGACAAGGTCTGGAGCGACGACGTCATCGTCGTCGGCATGACCGACGAAACGACGGAA
>JAUIME010000778.1 GCA_030433195.1 bacterium | reverse complement strand
GGCCGTCTTCGATCACGCGCGAGGCGGCTTCTGGGCGACGGCCGGCGACGCCGCGCCCGCCTGATCCACTGCCGCGATTTGACTTGCCGACATTTCGGGGTACGTTTCGAAGGTAGACGTCTCGATCCCGCGTTGCGTCTGCTCCCTCCAGCCCTCCCGGGCCCTCGAGGCGCCCGTTCCCCACGGACGCCGCAGAACGTCCCGCCGTCCCCCCAGGAGCTATCCCATGCTCTCACGCCTCCTCCCGACCGATCTGTCCTCGAAGTTGATCCTGCTCGCCGTGCTGTTCGCGGTCTCGGTCGGGGGCATCCTCCTGACCACGATCTACGAGTTCCGAGCACTCGAAGCGACGGGAAACGTCGTCAATCTCGCGGGGCGTCAGCGCATGCTGAATCAACGCCATGCGACAGAAGTCTTGGCCGCGGCCGAGGGTGCTCCGGTCGATCTCGAGGCGACGCGCTCGCTGCTGCGTCGCTCGCTCGGCGTGCTTCTCGAAGGCGGTGAGATCGAGAACGGCGGCACACCGATCGAAGTGCCCCGCGCGAAGAGAGACAAGCTCCGGGCTTTGCTGCTCGAACAAGGTGACGAGCTCGAAGAGGTCTTCTCGGTCGCCGATGAGCTTCTCATTGCCCCAACGGATCAGCGGACGGCGAAACGGGCGCGCCTGCTCGACGAGACGCAGGTACTCCATACTCTGATGAACGCCTCGGTCCGCGAGGTCGCTCGTGCATCGACGCGATCGATCGAGATCATGGTTCGCACACAGGTCACGCTCGCACTCCTCGTAGCGGCGCTCATGTCCGTCGCGATCGTCTCGATCGTGCGCGGCATTCGACGTTCCCTCGATCGGACGATGGCCGTGACCAAGGCGTTCGCCTCGGGCGACCTCCGCGAGCGTGTCGACGTCGTCACGAAGGACGAGCTCGGACGCATCGGCTTGTCTCTCAACGAGGCGATCGAGGGCGTCGCACACGCCGTGCACGCCGATTCGGTCGACTGGGAGGCTGTCGCGCATCAGAAGGAGCAAGAGCGAGAGCTCGCCGCAACGCGCGAGAAGCAACTCGAAGAGGCCGCTGAGCTCCAGCGCTGCGTCGATCAGATCCTCGAGGTCGTCGACGCTGCGGCCGACGGAGATCTCACGCGCCGCACGCACTTCACGGGTGACGAGACGATCGAGAAGCTCGGTTCCGGTTTGACTCGCTTCATCGACGACATCTCGAACAGCATCCGATCGATCGGTGACAACTCGGTGTCGGTGGTCACGGCGACCGAGGATCTCGCTCGCGTGAGTGCCGAGCTCACCGAGAACGCCGCGACGACCTCGAACGAAGCGAGCCTCGCGTCGGCTGCCGCGGACGAAGTCGATCACAACATCGAGGCCGTCGCGAGCGCGGTCGAAGAGATGGGCGCGAGCATCCACGAGATCGCCAAGAACGCGTCCGAAGCGTCTTCGATCGCGAACTCGGCCGTGGCCGAAGCGCAGCAGGCGCACGCGACCGTCGCGAAGCTCGGCGACAGCGGTCGTGAGATCGGCAACGTCCTCAAGGTCATCACCTCGATCGCCGAGCAGACGAACTTGCTGGCGCTGAACGCGACGATCGAAGCGGCGCGAGCGGGCGAGGCCGGCAAGGGATTCGCGGTCGTTGCGAATGAGGTCAAGGAGCTCGCGAAGGAAACGGCGCGCGCGACCGAAGACATCAGCGCGAAGATCGCCGCGATCCAGGGCGATACCGACGAGGCCGTGGACGCGATCGATCGCATGACGAACGTCATCACGAAGATCGATCAGATCTCGACGACGATCGCGAGCGCGGTCGAGGAGCAAAGCGGCACGACGGCCGGGATCAGCCGCAGCATCATCGAAGCGTCGACGGCGGCACACTCGATTTCTTCGAACACGACGCGGGTCGCGGAAGTCGCGACGCGCACGACGGCCGGCGCCTCGGCCACCGATCAGGCCGCCGCCTCGATGCGTACGATGGCCGCCGAGCTCGAGAACCTCGTCAAGCGGTTCCGACTGTAGGGCTCACGCGTGGCGCGAGCGAATCGCCTCGGTGATCCGCAGAGCCGCCTCCGAATCGTTGCGGCGGATCTTGAACCGGATGTCGTAGTCGCGGCACGGCAAGCCTTCGAACGGCGTCATCGAGCGCGGCAGAATGCGCAGCTTGTTGCGAAACAGGCCGGTCGTGTACTCAGCGGATTGGATGTTCTCGAGGGGCACGCGGATCGTGTGTGTCCCGAGCGGGAACATCCCTCCCCACACCATGCGGAACTCGATCCGTAGAAACTCGTCGTCGACGGTGAGCATGCCTTTGGCTTGATGGAACTCGCCGGACACCGTGAACGGGAGGAGCGGCAACGGCGCGGGAGCACGTGTCGGCTCGGTTCGCGGCGCGGCCTCGCGTTCGTTCGTGCTCGGGCTCGAGTCCCGCACGGCGATCACGTCTTGCGCGAAGGCGCGTGCATCGGGATAGCGCGCCTCCGGATCACGATCGAGTGCGCGCATCACGATGGCGTCGAGTCGCGGATCGATATCGCAGCGCTCGGATGGTGGGTCGAACCGTCCGACGGGAACGTCGCCCGTCAGCATCTCGAACAGGAGCACGCCCAGCGAGAAGATG
>JAUIME010000777.1 GCA_030433195.1 bacterium | reverse complement strand
GTAGTACATCCAGCGCACGAGCGAGTTGTTGCGCACCCACGGACTCTTCGAGCTGCAACCGACGATCGCGACTCCGAGCGCGAGCGCGAGTGCGATCGTGGGCCGGATGCTTCGGGGCGTGGTGCGGTCGGGGCGGCGCTCGCGCATGGGGATCCTCGGACGGTTGCGGTGGACGGTCGACCCGCTCAGTCTACGTCTCCGGCGCGCGTGCGCCACCCTGTGCGTCTGCGTCGAGCGATCAATACATCGGTGGCTCGTACACCGCGCGTGTGAGGTACACCGCGATCCCGCCCGTTGAGGCAGCGATCACGATGCGCAGCCCGATCGATTTCAGCGCGCCCGCCCGGCGCTCGACCGGGAGTCGCGGGATCGCCGCCGCGAGCATCGAAACGAGCAGCAGCGGTGCGGCCGCGGGCACCATCCCGTTGTACTTCCACAAGATGTACACGACCCACGCGCCCACCGGCAGGAACACGAGCCGTGCCGCGGCGCCGAAGCGCTGGTTGCGGCGCACGACGTGGATGGCGAGCAGCACTCCGATCGCGGTCGCGAGGCTGCCGATGATGCTGCCCATCCGGCCCGTGTACGAGAAGACGGCCGCGAAGCTCGTGCACGTGAGCGCGACGAGCGCCGGCAGCGCGAAGGCGAACGCGTTCGGTCGGCGTCGCCGGCCGCTCTCATGCACCTTCTTCGAGATCGCGCCGGCCGTGACCATGTCGAGCACGGCGCCGAGGAGAAAGCCGCCGATCGCGATGCCCGGCAACCACTGCTGCGCGGTTGCGGGCGGGATGACGGGTGCGCCGTCGTGCCGCCACAGCGCGACGACGAATCCCGCGAGGACCGCGGCCCCCGTGAGCAGCGCATGGCGCCGCCCGTTGCCTTCGGGATCGCGTGCGAACCACGCGCCGACGAGCAATGCGGGAACCGCGGCGAACGCCACCGTATCGATGAGGAATCCGATCGGTGGCGCTTCCATCGCGAACATCGTGTGGAGTCGATCGAACGGCATGCGCTTAGGACTTCGCGCCTTCGACCGAGATGATGAGATCGACTTCGTCGCCGAGTGCGCCGTTGGCGAGGCCGTAGTTCATCTTGAAGTCGCTGCGCTTGATCGTGGCTCGGGCGATCATGCCCGCGATCTCGCCGTTGCGTCCCTGGCCCTTGCCGTTGAACTCGCACTGGAACGTGACGGACTTCGTGACGCCGAGCATCGTGAAGTCGCCGACGAGCTCGAACGACGTGTCGCCGGTCGCCTTCGCCTTCTTGCTCTTGAACTTGATCATCGGGAACTGACCCGCGTCGAAGAAGTCGCCGCCCTTCAAGTGACGGTCGCGTCCTTTGCTCGCGGTGTCGACCGAGTTCGCTTCGACTTCGGCTTCGACCGACGTCGAGCCGAGATCGTCCCCGTCGATCGAGAAGCTGCCCTTGATGATGTTGAAGCGGCCGAAGAACTGACCGACGCCCATGTGCCGGATCGAGAAGATCACCGACGAGTGTCCGCCGTCGATCGAGTACGACGCGAGCACGGCCTTGCGCGGGGCGGGGTCGGCGTCGGCGCGGAGGGCGCCGAAGGTCACGAGGGCGACGAGCGCGGCGAGCGCCGTCAGGGGGATCATCGTCTTGGAAGCAGGGCGGGACATGCGTGATTCTCCGTCGGTTCGAGTCTTCGGTTGTCGGGTCGCGGTTGCCCGAGACGGCTGCGATCGACGCGGCCGCGCTCGGAGTCGCGAGCCGTGCGCCCCACGGACGCACGTCGAGGTTCGATTCCGGAATCCGCCCGGAGTCTCAAGCGAATCGCGATTTTTTTCGCGCGGTCGCCGGCGGCGGATTCAGAACCCTCGGTCATGGTATAACTCGCGCCCTCGGTCGTCGCGCCGCGCGGGTCGCAGCCCGCTCGCGGCGGCCTTTCTCGCTGCCGTACAGGAAGATCCGGACCCTCATGAGTTGGACCGCTGACGACGCCCGCGAGCTGTACCAGATCGCCGATTGGGGCGGTGGGTTCTTCGACGTGTCGGAGGACGGCCACGCCATCGTGCGACCGACCCGAACGCAGGACGACGCGATCGACCTCAAGGTGCTCATCGACGAGCTCGAGGCGCGCGGGATCCAGCTGCCGATCCTCTTGCGCTTTTCGGACATCTTGAAGCAGCGGCTCGTCGAGATCCACCAGTGCTTCGCGCGTGCGATCCGCGAGTACGACTACCCGTCCGAGTATCGCGGCGTGTACCCGATCAAGGTCAACGAGCAGCGCCACGTCGTGGAGTCGATCCTCGAGGCGGGGCGGCCGTATCACTTCGGGCTCGAGGCGGGCTCGAAGCCGGAGCTGCTCACGGTGCTCGGTCACGTCGACGATCCCGAAGCGCTCATCATCTGCAATGGCTACAAGGACGAGGAGTTCATCGAGCTCGCGTTGCTCGGTCGCAAGGTCGGGCTGAACGTGATCCTCGTCGTTGAGAAGTTCTCCGAGTTGCCACTGATCCTCGAAGTGGCGGATCGTATCGGTGTGCGGCCGTCGGTCGGGTTGCGCGCGCGGTTGTCGTCGAAGGGCGTCGGGCGCTGGGAGGATTCGGGTGGCGATCGCTCGAAGTTCGGGCTCGGATCGGTCGGCATTCTGAAGGCCG